>CANRBW010000014.1 GCA_947628975.1 uncultured Oscillospiraceae bacterium
CGTTGCGGAAGATGCGGCCGATCTCGTAGACCCGCTCCATGCCCCCCACGATGAGCCGCTTCAGGGGCAGCTCGGTGGCGATGCGCATGTACATGTCGATGTCCAGGGTGTTGTGGTGGGTGATGAAGGGCCGGGCGGCGGCGCCGCCGGCGATGGTGTTGAGCACCGGGGTCTCCACCTCGATGTAGCCCCGGGCGTCCATAAAGTCCCGGACGTGCTTGATGAACTTGGAGCGGATGACGAAGTTGCGCTTCACCTCCGGGTTGACCATCAGGTCCACATACCGCTGGCGGTAGCGCAGCTCCTTGTCCTGGAGGCCGTGGAACTTCTCCGGCAGGGGCAACAGGGACTTGGCCAGCAGGGTGATGCTCCGGGCCCGGACGCTCATCTCCCCCCGCTGGGTGCGGAAGACTTCCCCCTCCACGCCCACAATGTCGCCGATGTCGAACTTCTTGAACTTCTTGTAGGCCGCCTCGTCCATCTCGTCCTGGCGGGCGTAGAGCTGGATGCGGCCGTCCCGGTCCTGGAGGTCGCAGAAGGACACCTTCCCCATCCCCCGCTTGGACATGAGCCGCCCGGCGACCTTCACCGCCTTGCCCTCCATGGCGTCAAAGTTGTCCTTGATCTGGGCGGAGGTGGCGTCCCAGGCGAACTTGGTCACCTGGAAGGGGTCCTCCCCCGCCGCCTGGAGCTCGGTCAGCTTGTCCCGGCGGAACTTCAAAAGCTCGGAAAGCGAGGGCTCGGTCCCCTGTGGCCGCCCGTTTTTCTCCTCTGCCATATCGGTGTTCTCCTCTTCCCTGGGTTGGTTTGTCACTTCTCGATCTTCACGATCTCATAGCGGATGGCACCGTTGGGGGCCTCCACCGTCACCTGCTCCCCCGCCTTGTGGCCCAGCAAAGCCTTGCCGAAGGGGGACTCCTCCGAGATGCGGCCGTTCATGGGGTCGGCCTCCTGGGAGCCCACCACCTGGTAGCTCTCCGTGTCCCCCAGGTCCAGGTCCTTCACGGTGATGCGGCTGCCCAGGCGGACGGCGTCGGGGTCCTTCTCGTGGTCCTCGATGACCACATAGTTGCTCAAAATGGTCTCGATCTCCGCGATGCGGGAGTAGAGCTTGCCCTGCTCGTTCTTGGCCTCGTCGTACTCGCTGTTCTCGCTGAGATCGCCGAAGGAGCGGGCCTCCTTGATCTGGTCGGCCACCTCCTTCTCCCGGACGGTCTTCAGGTAGTTCAGCTCCTGCTTCAGCGCCTCCAGACGGTCGGCGCTCAGCTTGTACTCCTTGGTTGCCATGGGGACCACACACCTTTCTATGCCGTCGGCATTGAAATTCACCAGGTCCGCCCCCCAGTGGGGGACCATATTCTATGTATTATAGGTATTTTCCCCCCGTCTGTCAAGTCGCCCCCCAAAAAGTCCGCCGGGAGAGATGCAGGTTTGTCAAACATATTGGACAGCGAACAGGTTGGGGGAGCGCCAGTGGAGGGGGCGGATGGGGAGGGCGTTGTATTGACGCTGCCGGACTTTTTTCTCAAATGTTGTTGCGCTTTTGCCTGGAGGTCGTTATCTATTTTGTCGGGTGACCTGTTCCCCTTTCGCCTTCCCTCAAAACCACAGTGCAAAGGAGCGTCCAAACTATGAAAAGCTGTTCAAAGGTGCTTAGCGCTGCCCTCGCGGTCTGTCTGCTTTTCTCCTCCGTCACCCCCGCCCTGGCTGACGAGGCCGCCGGGCCCTCTTCGTGGGCGGCGGACCGGGTGGAGAGGGCCATCTACCTGAAGATGGTCCCTGAAGAGCTCCAGGGGGACTATCAGGCGGATATGACCAGGGCGGAGTTCGCGAAGATGACCATCTACTTCCTCGCCGCGCAGCATGACTATCCCACCTTCTGGGCCGGGGGCGTCGCCGACGACGTCACCACGAAGGATTTTGTCTGCTACTTCCTGGAAAACCGCCAAAGAAGCGGCCAGCCGCGGTATTCCAAGGAGGACTTTTGGGGGGATGTTCCCGAAGCGCGGCGGACAGAGGCGCGCGATAGCGGCTGGCGGGAGCTTTTGACGCTGATGGCCCCTTTTTCTGAGTCCGGCGATCTGGGCGACGATTCCTTCTACATCCACGCCGCCTACGTTCTGGGCATCGTCAACGGCCGGGACGACGGCACCTTTGGTCCCGATGACCCCATTACCCGCCAGGAGGCCGCCGCCATGCTGGACCGGGTCTATCGGACCTATGCCAACAAGCCACTGGACACAGCGGAGCTCACCCAATATCAAGATGAGGCTGAGATCGGGGCCTGGGCGAAGGATCCTGTGGCCCGGATGGTCCAGTATGAGATCATGACAGGCACGGAGGAGGACAGGTTCTCCCCCCTCTCCCCCTATACCAGGGAACAGTGCATCGTCACCTTTGATCGCCTGTACCGCAACGCCCCGGTCAGCAGGCCCCAGCAAAATGTCCCCTTTTTGTCCGATATGGAGAAAAAGCTGGCCACGGTTTATCACAAAAATGTTGACGTGTGGGATCGCTGGGACACCGATGACGCCGTGGTGATCACGGGTCGATCCGGGATGGCTCCCATCGCCGCCTTTCACGGCACACAGCTGAGCCCCATGCTCTATATCCTATACCGCTCGGATCAGCGGGCTGACATCTGCCTCCCGGATGACGCGGGGTATTCCTCCATGTCCAATTTCTCCCTCTCTGAGGACCGGCAATATGTCCACTATATCGCCCGCTTTGACCAAGAGGCGTACAAGCCCTACCGCATCCACATTCAGACCGGGGAGATCGAGGCGCTGGAATGAGGCGCGGAGCGCGGGGCCAACGCCCCGCGCTCTGTACCTCCGGTCGTGAGCTCTCTTGTAGGCCGCACCTCCCTTCGGAGAAAAAAACAGGCCGCCCACTGGGCGACCTGTTTGTTCTCTTGGGGGGAAAGAAGCGGAATTACTTCAGCTCCACCTTGGCGCCGGCGTCCTCCAGCTTCTTCTTCATCTCCTCGGCGTCGTCCTTGCCCACGGCCTCCTTGACGGCCTTGGGGGCGGCCTCCACCAGAGCCTTGGCCTCGGCCAGGCCCAGGCCGGTGATCTCCCGGACCGCCTTGATGACCTTGATCTTCTCCGCGCCGATCTCGGCCAGGACCACGTCGAACTCGGTCTTCTCCTCCGCGGCGGGGGCGGCGGCGCCGGCGGCGGCCGGGGCGGCCATGGCGGCGGCGGACACGCCGAACTCCTCCTCCAGCGCGTGGACCAGCTCGCTGAGCTCCAGAACGGTCAGGGCCTTCACCTCTTCAATGAGGGCGTTGATCTTCTCACTAGCCATTGTGTATTTACCTCCTGATTCTGTCTGAGTTTGTGAATGTTAGATGGGACCCGCCGTCACTCCGCGGCGGGGGCCTCGGCGGCCTCAGCGGGGGCGGCCTCCTCAGCGGCGGGGGCCTCGGCGGGCGCCTCCGCGGCGGGAGCTTCCTCAGCGGGAACCTCAGCGGCAGGGGCCTCGGTCAGGGCGGCGCCGCCGCCCTTCTCCGCGATGGCCTTGATGACGATGGCCAGGCTGGTGATGGGGGCCAGCATGGTGCCCAGCACCTGGGCCTGGAGCATCTCCTTGGAGGGCAGCTCGGCCAGGGCCATGATGTCGTTGAGGGGCAGGACCTTGCCGTCCATGAAGCCGGCCTTGATGACGAACTTCGCGCCGTTGAACTTCTTGGAGAACTTGTTGATGACGCGCATGGGGGCGATGGGGTCGTCGGCGGACACCGCCAGAGCGGTGGTGCCGTGCAGATGCTCGTCCAGCTCGCCCAGCCCGGTGTCGTCCAGGGCGAAGCGGACCATGGTGTTCTTCACCACGGCGTAGTCCACCCCGTTCTTCCGGAGCTCCTGGCGCAGCTCGGTGTCCTCGGCCACCGTGATGCCCTTGTAGTCCACCAGCACGCCGGAGGCGGCGCCCTTCAGCTTCTCCTCCAGCGCGGCCACCGTGGCCTTCTTCTCGCTCAGGATCTTAGCGTTTGGCATATTGTTTTCACCTCCACAAAAGAAAAATGCCGCTTTCGTGTTCCAAAGCGCACGAAAACAGCATGGAAAAGCGGAAATCCACTGCTGCATTCTCGGCGGGACTTACCCCTCGCGGGCGCCAGCTGTCTCAGAACACGAAAGGGATTATACCAGCTTCTCCCCCGTTTGTCAAGCATTTTTCCCAAAACAGCGGGAAAAGGCAGGTTTTATATTGTAATTGGACAAGCCGGGAGGTGTCCCGGCTAATTTTTTATATGGAGGTATGAGCAGATGAAATGGCTGGTGCTGAAAGTCCGGGAACACAACTTCCCGGGCGATGACGGCAGGGTGGTGACGGGGAAGTTCGTCTACCTGGCCCCTGCTGAAGGTGAGGCCGCCGGTGATCCCCGGCGTGTCTTCGTCAACAGTTCCCGGGAGAAGGATTTCGCCTATTTCCCCAAGCAGGGCGATTCCGTCTATCTCTTTGAGAGCGGCGGCAGGGTCCAGGACTTTATCAAGGCGTAGCACTTCACCCTCTCTGTGCTGGTGACGGTCGTGAGATAGGCCCAGCCCGGAAAGGTGGCCGTTTGGGGAGGCGTAGGCGCTCCCCGCCCGGCCACTTGACCCCATATCGTTTTCCGGGAAGTGGTTGCGTTGTCTATATCGCCGCTCTACACGATACACCAGTACAGAGAGGGCATCTACAAGGTGGTGGCCTTCAAGCGCCGCCTTGATCCGGATGCCCTCTTTTTGCGTGACCGTGAGGACGATACCCACAACGATGTCAAACTGGACAACAACTTTTCCCGCGCCCGTTCTATGGTGCTCCAATACGCCCTCTGCAATCCCTGGGACTACTTCTTCACCGGCACCCTGGACGAGACCAAACAAGACCGCTTCAACCTGGACGCCTTTTCCGGGCGGCTCATGCAGTTCATCCGGGACAAGCGCAAAGCCTACCACGCCAAGTTCCAGGTCTTGTTGGTGCCGGAGCACCACAAGGACGGGGCGTGGCACGTCCATGGCCTGGTCCACGGCCTCCCGGCCTCGGTCCTGTGCCCTTTCCAGCCTCCGGCCCCTCAGATGCTCATTGACGGCGGCTTTCTCAACTGGCCGGACTACCAGGCCAAGTTCGGCTTCTGCTCCATGGGGGCCATCCGTGACCCTGTCGCCACGGCCTTTTACATCAGCAAGTATGTCTCCAAAGACCTCTCCCGCCGGGCCGGTGACCTGGGCAAGCACCTGTATTTCCACTCCCGGCCCCTGCGGACGGCGGCGAAGGCGTCCGAGGTCTACCTCCCCAACTCCGGGCTGGACGACCTCTGCACCCATGACTATGACTTTTGTAGGACAGGCTGGGCCTTTGACGCCCCCTGGTGGTTCCCCATGGCCTGGGAGGGCGCCGACCTTCCGGCGTTGGACGTGGCCGAAGACCCGCTGGCGGACTTCGACCCCCAAACGGTAGAGCCGCCCCCGGAGGTGTGGGAGCAGATCACCCTTTTAACTTCTCTCGAATGGTCTCGTCAATAGCCCGGACGTGGAGGATTTGATAGCCCACGCTTCGCACGACCTCGTCCACGAACGCATCCCGCTTTTTCCGGCTCTCTGTGTCGTGGGTGCTGTCGTCCAGCTCTATGATGTACCGGGCCACCAGCTTCGCGTCGCATAGGACAAAGTCGACGTGCTTGGCCTGGATCTTGTAGAGGTAGGTCTTGTATTTCGGGTTCCCCTTCACCGGTTCCAGCAGGTCCAGCAGTCTGACCTTGGCGAAAACGGTATACCCCAGCTCCTCGGCGATCGGCTTCAGCTTCGCATAGGCGTCTTTTTCGTTGTAGGTGAAAAGCCATGCTCTTTGGTAGGCGCCCTGGATGGGCAGTTCTTTCGTCTCCGTCTTCTGGAGCTCCTCCGCCTTCTGGGGCTTTTTGAGCAGCTGGCCTATGACGTAACATACGCCAAGAATGACCGTCAGAATGATGATCGTGGTCGAGGGGTTCATGGTGTCCCTTCTCTCTTTATTGTTCTTTTCAGTTTATCCGCTTTTATCCAGAGCGTCAAGGGGGGTGTCTGCTTTGCCTTTGGATATGGATCTGCCCGCCGCGGCGGCGGACCTGGTCACGGTCACTGACCGGCTTGATGAGCTTTTGACCTGGCAAGCTGTACAAACCGGCTTGCACTCCGTTATGATCGGGCTGGTGCTCGGTGTCGCGGTCGCGATTTTGATTGGGAGGTTCTGGCGATAATGGATCCATTTTTGCAGTCTGTTTTTGACTTTATCGCCTCTTGTGCCGGTTTTGGGTTTTGCCTTGGGGCGTTTCTCGTTTTGGTGGTATCGGGGCTTATCTCCGTTTTCCACGTTTTTGTCTCGATGACTAAAGGGTAAAGGAGGTGAAACTATGGTTCAGCGCGTGAAGAACTGGCTCAAAAGCCGGACTGCCAAGGCCAGCTTGCTCCTGTCCTCCGTTGCTGTGGCTCTGGCCGGGTCCGCTTCGGCGGCCGAGCCCAGCGAGCAGATGACGGCGGTCAAGACGGCGTTCTCGACTGGTTTCCAGGATATCGCGGACAATATGCTGTCTATGATCGGCACCATCGTGCCCATCGCCCTGGGCGTGGCCGGGGTCATCCTGCTGGCGCGGCGGGCTATCGGCTGGTTCAAGAGCCTGGCGAAGTAATTCGCCCCCCGGCCCCCCTCTGGCGCGTTCGGAGTGGGGCCGGGTGTTTTTTTATTCTCAGGAGGAGGATTTGCTATGCTTCTTTCTTTTCGTAGTCCTACCGCCCGGGCCGCGGCCCGGAGCTACTGCCGGCGCTGTCTGGCGGTCATGCTGTGCTGTGTGCTGGTTTTTGGGCTGACGGTGCGAACCGCGCCCAGGGCGGAGGCGGTGGTGGCGGAAGGCGCGCTGGCCGGAGTGGCCGCTGGCGGTGGCGCGGCGGCTGGCGGCTTGGCCGCGGCGCCTGTGGCGGCTGTGGTCGGGCTGCTGGCACTGGGGATTTGTGGGGTATCTTTCTTCTCTGGCTATTACGAGGCCGGTCCGGATAATGTGTTCTACGGGACGCGGGGGTATGACCTTGGCTATGACTGCGTGCAGTATGTGAAGAGCCTGGGCGGCGACCTGTACGATTGGTACAACGAGACGGTGAACAAATATGAGGCCGCTGGCGGCATCAAGCCGGGGGACACACTGATCATTCCGCGGGCGGTGGCAGAAGCCATCCGCCAATGGGCGGTCACAAACATCGACTTTACCGATGGCCAGGCTGTTTATACGCAGAGCGGGATCTATACCGATAACGGCTTTCTGACGTTTTCGCAGTTCCCAGCTGGGGCGGTCTATGGCGAGCCTTACTACTATGCCAACTATGGCACGGTGATCACCTGTCCGCCCGCTGGCCAGACTCTCAGTTATCGCGTTGAGGACAAGAACGGCGATGTTTTTCGTTATGATTTCTATGGAGATAGCAAGAACAGATTTAATATTGATTGCTTTAAAAATGATAGCTTAGTTAAGTCACAGCATTGGACACATGATTCGTCTTTTACCTTTGTTTTTGCACCAATATCTGCTTCATCATCTCTTAGGCATTTGGTGATTCGTCCCTCTGGTCGTGATTTCTCCACGGGCACTTATTATGAAGTTCATTATTTGACAGGATACCGGGATAGTGATGGGTATTGTATTAGAGAAGATAATATGCCGCTTGATATGGTTATTCCCACAACGCTCACGAAGACCCCGGCGCTAGAGGAGGAAAAGACCCAGGATCTGGTCGTCACCGTCCCGGAGGACATTCCGGTGGAGCAGGTGGGAGGCTATGAGATCCCAGTCCTTGGGGATGTGTCAGCTGACGTTCTGACCCCCGGCCTGGACGTGCCGGGGACGGATGTAGATACCCCCGCCGTGCCGGGGATCTCCGCCGGGGAGATCACCGATGCCATAGCGGACGCCCTGCCGGTCACCGGCGCGGTGGCCGGGGACGCGTGGTGGGTGAGGCCCTGACGGAGCCGGACAGCCTGGGCGCGGTGTTTATCAGCAAGTTCCCGTTTTCTATCCCCTGGGACATTTTTCGCGCCCTCAAATTGTTGGCGGCTCCGCCTGTTACTCCTCGCTGGGAGGTCGATTTTCTGGCCCCTATCGCTGACAAGGTCGGTGGCTGGAATGGCGACACCACCGTTGTGATCGACTTCGGCAAATACCCAATCGTTGGCGTCGTCACCCGGTGGCTATCGACGATCCTGTTCGGCTACGCTCTGGCCAGCGCCACCAAAAAGCTGATCTGGACGGCGTGAAGGGAGGTGAGTATATGGGCGACATTTTGGCTGGTGGCTTGAAGGCGATCCTCAATTTCCTACCAGACAGCCCGCTGGTCTTTCTGGATAAATTAACGGCGTCTGGTGAATTGCTGGAGTGGCTCGGTATGGTGAACTGGTTCGTCCCTGTCTATACCTTCGTCGGGATCTTCGAGGGGTGGCTCGGTTGTGTGGCCATTTACTATGTGTATCAAATCGTGCTTCGCTGGCTCAACGCCATTGAATAGGAGGGGCAAAGATGGTGTCGTTATACACAGGCACGCCCGGAAGCGGCAAGAGCGTCCACGCCGCCCAGGACGTCATCTCCTGGCTGAGACGGGGGAAAGGGCTTATCGCGAATTATCCCATCAATGAGGAAGCGGTGGGAAAGTGCAAGAGCCATGCCATCTATTGGGACAACGCGGAGCTGACCGTGGGCCGGTTGGTACAATACGCCTATGAGCACCATCAGATCGGGAAAGAGCACCAGACCCTGGTCATTGTAGATGAGGCGCAAGTCAAGTTTAACTGTCGTGATCTACAGCGTAAAGACCGCCAGGACTGGGTCAACCTGTTCACGCAACACCGCAAGCTGGGCTTCGATTTTATCTTGATCACCCAGTTTGACCGTATGCTGGACCGCCAAATCAGGGCTATGACCGAGTCTGAATGGAAGCACCGCAAGCTGAACAATTACGGAAAAGGCGGCTTTTTGCTCAGCCTTTTTACAGGTCTGAGCACCTGGTTTATTTGTATTGAGTATTGGTATGGTGGCAACAAACTGAAACTCGGTCAGAAGGTCTTTCGGTATAAAAAGCGGTATGGCAAAATCAGTGACAGTTACCGCCTTTTTGCTGATTTGGGCGGCTCCGAATGGGACAGGGTGGCCTCCGGGGTGCCGCAAAGTGGCGGAGCTGGGGCGGGGTGCTCGTCAGAGCGGGGCCCCGTCACGGCGCCGCCACTTCCGCCGGACACCGCCAGCCCAGCACCTTCCGGGGATAGTGGTTCATCCAGTGAGCCAGGTCGTCCAACTCTGCTTGGGTGACCTGGCTGAACTTTGTCCCCTTGGGATACCAGCGGCGTATCATCCTGTTGTGCACCTCGTTGCTCCCCTTCTCCCAGGCGGCATAGCTGTGGCAGTAGTAGACCTCCTGACAGCTGGGTATGACTGCCTTGATCTCGTTATAGGCTAAAAACTCCGGGCCGTTGTCGGTGGTGATGGAGCGGATGGGCGCTCTGACCGAGGCCAGCGCTCGAAGGACGCTCTCTTGGGTCTTGTCCGGCAGTTTGATGATGATCTCCATCCGGCTTTTCCGCTCGGTGAGGGTCAACAGCGCCTCCTTGGAGTTGCCCGCTCCCACCACCAGGTCCATCTCATAATGCCCCAGCTCCTGGCGCTGGTTGATCTCCGCTGGCCTGTCTACTATGCTGGGAAGGAGTGGGTGGGCGATACGCTGAACGCCACGGCGCTTCCGCTTCTTTCGAGGCGCCCATAAGTCCTTCCGGCCCAGGTGCCGGAATACGCCCTTGTCGATGTAGCTGTACAGCGTGGCCGGGCAGACGCTCACCGGGTAGCCCTCCTTCCTGGCCTGGGCCAGGGCCGAAGCCGGGGAATACCGTTGCCGCTTGTCCATCGTCCCGTCCGGCTGTAACCCCAGCATGAGGTTTTCCAGCCTCCGGGCGTAGGCGTGGTGGCGGCCTATCTTCAAGGGCGCCCCCTTGGCCGTCTGCTTGTAGGCGTGAATTTGCTGGGCCTTGTCGGCGCTGTACTCCACCACGTCCCGGTCATAGCCGTGGATCCTCCGCACCACCCGGGCGGCGCCCACCCGCAACTCGTTGTAGATAGTCTGGCGGCAGAAGCCCAGCTGACCGGCGATCTCCGCCACCGTGTGCCCCGCCCTGGCCAGGGCCTCCAACTGTTGCCGCTCCCCAGCGGTCATATAGTGCTGTCCGATCCGTCCCATGTCGTCCCCTCCCTTCGTCCATTATAGGGGAAACGGGCCGCTCCCCGCTATCACCTGGGGGCGGCCCGCCTCCCAGTATGAGGAGTGTGCGGAGCAAAGCTCGCTCGCGAGCTTTGTTACCCACCCGCCGCGCGGGCCATTGTCGCAGTCAAGGATGGCCCGTCCCCCGCAGGGCCACCACCAAAAGTTTTTTTGGCTGTCTCCCGCAAGGCCAAAAAAAGTTTTGCTCCTTGACGGCGGCGAATTGCCCGTGGCACGTCCGCCCCTCGGGGCGGACACCTTATTCCCTCGTGCCCTTCCCCCAGCGCAACAAAGGGCCACCCCTCCCAGGGTGACCCTTACAAAATTTTCTACTTTGTCAAAATTCTTCTTGACATTTGCGAAAACAGCGGGAAAACCGGGCCGCGCGGCGGGCTCTCGCCGCTATGACCGGGCCCCGGGGGCGGCCAGCGCCCCGGAGCCCGATGGGTCAATGCATCCCGTAGAGGCCGTCCCGGTGATCGTAGGCGATGTGCTCCCAGTCGATGGTCTGCACCAGCCAGCCGTCCTTTTCCTCCAGCCCCTCCCAGGCGCGCAGCTCCGGGTGGGTGGGCTTGAGGAAGAAGGTGGCAACATAGGAGATGCCTGGGTATTCCATGGGGTTGGTGGAATCCCCCGGCTCGGGGGGGATGACCTCATAGCGGTCCAGGGTGTAGTCGGTGATGTGGCCGTTGGCCTTCAGCCGCTCCAGGGCCGTCTCCAGGTAGAGTTTTAGGGTGGCCTCCTGGCTCCCCTGGGGCGGGACCCGGGTGCGGCCAAGCTGGATATAGGCGCTGGGGGTCAGGTCGGCCAGCTGGTCGCACAGCTTTTCCGCCCCGTCCGCCCGGAGGAAGACCGGCTCCGACTCCTCCGTCCACAGGCTGACCGCCGGATCCCCGGACCACAGCGACAGCTCCCCGGCCCAGGGGTCGCCGTAGTAGATGCTCACGTTGTACGCCCCAGGCTGGTTGTAGGGCGCGTCCAGGGCCTCCTCCGTTCCCTCGGTGTAGACGGGCGTCTCCGTGGCCTCCCAGTCCAGTGCGGCAAACAGCGCCCGGATGTCCCGGCCGTGCTCCGCCACCGACAGCTCCACCCCGCTGGGGCCGCTGCCGGGGTGCTGCCAGAAGCGGATGGGCACCGTCTCCCCCTCCAGGGCCTGGTCCACACAGGACAGGAGATACCCCTTCGGGTCGGCCTCAGGGCCGTCGGGAAGCGGCGCGGCGGAGGGGCTGGGCTCTGGGGTAGCGGAGGGGCTGGGCTCCGGGGTGGGAGTGGGCTCGGCCTGTGTCCGGCGGGGGCCGCAGGCCGCCAGGGTCAGGCACAGGAGCAGGGCCAGGGCGGCGCATTTCTTCTTCATCTCCGAACCCTCCTTTTGAAAAAAACACGGACGCCCCTGGGACGTCCGTGTTTTTGAGCCGGGCTTGTTCGGTCCTTACACCAGCTTGGCGGCGTTGAGCTTCACGCCGGGGCCCATGGTGCTGGCGCAGACGCAGGAGCGGACGTACTGCCCCTTGGCGGCGGCGGGCTTGGCCTTGATGATGGCGGCCATGAGGGCCTGGAAGTTCTCGGAGAGCTTCTGGGGGCCGAAGGAGACCTTCCCGATGGGGCAGTGGATGATGTTGGTCTTGTCCAGACGGTACTCCACCTTACCGGCCTTGATCTCGGTGACCGCCTGGCCCACGTTGGGGGAGACGGTGCCGGCCTTGGGGGAGGGCATCAGGCCCTTGGGGCCCAGGACCTTACCCAGACGACCCACCACGCCCATCATGTCGGGGGTGGCCACCACCACGTCAAAGTCGAACCAGTTCTCCTTCTGGATCTTCTCCACCAGGTCCATCTCGCCCACATAGTCGGCGCCGGCGGCCTTGGCCTCCTCGGCCTTGTCCCCCTTGGCGAAGACCAGCACCCGCTGGGTCTTGCCGGTGCCGTGGGGCAGGACGATGGCGCCGCGGACCTGCTGGTCGGCGTGGCGGGAGTCCACGCCCAGCTTCACATGGAGCTCCACCGTCTCGTCAAACTTGGCCTTGGCGGTCTTGACCACCAGGTCCATGGCCTCGGCCACGTCATACTGCACGCTGCGGTCGATCAGCTTGGCGCTGTCGACGTATTTCTTTCCTCTGCTCATGCGGCTCCCCTCCTTTAGTCGCCCACCACGACGCCCATGGAGCGGGCGGTGCCGGCGATCATGCTCATGGCGGCCTCGATGCTGCCGGCGTTCAGGTCGGGCATCTTGGTCTCGGCGATCTTGCGAACGTCCTCTTTGCTGATGGTGGCGACCTTCTCCTTATTGGGCACGCCGGAGGCCTTCTCGATGTTGCAGGCCTTCTTGATGAGGACGGCCGCGGGGGGCGTCTTGGTGATGAAGGTGAAGGAGCGGTCGGCATAGACGGTGATGACCACGGGGATGATCATGCCCATGTCGTTCTTGGTGCGCTCGTTGAACTCCTTGGTGAAGCCGGCGATGTTGATGCCGTGCTGGCCCAGGGCGGGACCCACAGGGGGGGCGGGAGTCGCCTTGCCCGCGGGGATCTGCAATTTCACGTAACCTACTACTTTCTGTGCCACTGAAAGCACCTCCTAGTTGAAATGTGGTTTGGCGGAGCCCACGCGGCTCCTCCCACGGTCGGGAACGGGTCAATCCACGCGCTCGATCTGGTCCAGGTCCAGCTCCACCGGGGTGTCCCGGCCGAACATGGAGACCTTGACGCTGACCTTGCCGCGCTCCAGGTCGATCTCCTCCACCGTGCCCAGGAAGGACTCCAGAGCGCCGTCGGTGATCTTCACGTTGTCGCCCAGCTCGTAGGCAACCTCCACGCTCTTCTTCTCCACCCCCAGGTTGGCGATCTCCTCTTCGGTGAGGGGGATGGGCTTGTTGCTGCCCTCGCCCACGAAGCCGGTGACCCCCCGGATGTTCCGCACCAGGTGCCACGCCTCGTCGGTCATGACCATCTTCACCAGCACATAGCCGGGGAAAACCTTGCGCTCGAAGGTCTTGGGGCCGTTGTCGGTGATCTCGGTGACGGTCTCCATGGGGATGTTGATCTCCTGGATCAGGTCGTGCATATTGCGGTTTTCCACCGCTTTTTCAATGGTGGCGGCCACGGTGTTCTCATACCCGGAATAGGTATGGGCCACATACCACTTTGCGCTGTCTGCCATGGGAATACCCTCAGCCCTTCCCGGCCAGGGCCAGCAGCGCGTCGATGATCCAGCGGGCCAGCAGGTCGAAGACCCAGAGGAAGATCCCCACCAGGATCACGCAGACGATGACGGTCAGGGTGTTGTTCCAGGTCTGCTTCCAGGTGGGCCACTGGACCTTCTTGAGCTCGCTTTTCATCTCCCGGAACCAGCGGGCCACCCGGCTGAAAAAGCCCGGCTTTTTCTTGGCGGGCTTAGCGGTCTTCTCCGCCTTGGTCTCAGGCAACTTCTCTTGCTCAGACATTTTTTCACATACCCTTCTTTCTTAGTGCGCCTACGGAGGGCAGATCACTTGGTTTCGTTGTGGACGGTGTGTTTCCTGCAGAAGGGGCAGTACTTCTTCAGCTCCAGACGGTCCGGGGTGTTCTTCTTGTTCTTGTTGGTCTGGTAGTTGCGCTGCTTGCACTCGCTGCAGCGCAGGACGATCTTGACGCGGTTCCCAGCCTTTGCCACTGTTCGGCACCTCCTTTTTGAATTTGCCGGCCCCGGCGCGAAAAAAACCGGGCCCGGCGGAGGCCGGACCCGGTGACGCGAAAGGGCGCTATCGCTCCCCTGACGGCGTTACGGTGAAGTCCGGCGCATTGCCTCCCTATGTTGTGGAACCGAAAGGGGTTTGGGGGCGTTTCCCGTAAAAATGCCCGCAAAAACAAGGCCCTTTCCATAGGTAAAGAGTATTGTAGCACGCCGGAGGGCGGTTGTCAACCTTTATTTTCCGCTCAGCTCCCGGTAGAACTTGTCGTGGACCACCTGGACCGCCCGGTCGGCGTCCTCCAGGTCCACCAGGACGGAGACCTTGATCTCGCTGGTGGAGATCATGTGGATGTTGATGTCGGCGTTGAACAGGGCCTCGAACATGGTGGCGGCCACGCCGGGGTTGTTGATCATCCCCGCCCCCACGATGGAGACCTTGGCGATGTTGTCGGACACGTCGATGCGCTGGAAGTGGATGGCGTCCTTGTGCTCCTCCAGGAGCTTCTTGGCGGCCTCCATGTCGCTCTTGACCACGGTGAAGCTGATGTCCTTGGTGTCCTCCCGGCCGATGGACTGGAGGATGATGTCCACGTTGATGTTGTTCCGGGCCAGCAGGGAGAAGATCTTGAAGGCGATGCCCGGCTCGTCCTCCAGCCCCACCAGGGCCAGGCGGGCCACGTTCTTATCCTTGGCCACTCCGCTGATATGTGTCTTTTCCATGGCTTTCGCAACCTCCTTAACTTTGGTCCCCGGCTGGCCGGAGAAGCTGGAGATGACCTCCAGATTGACGTTGTAGCGCTTGGCCATCTCCACCGAGCGGTTGTGCAGCACCTGGGCCCCCAGGGTGGCCAGCTCCAGCATCTCGTCGAAGGTGATCTCCTCCAGCTTCCTGGCGTTGGGGACCAGGCGGGGGTCGGCGGTGTAGACCCCGTCCACGTCGGTGTAGATCTGGCAGAGGTCGGCGTGGAGGGCGGCGGCCAAGGCCACCGCCGAGGTGTCCGACCCGCCCCGGCCCAGGGTGGTCACGTCGTCGTATTTGTTGATGCCCTGGAAGCCGGTGACGATGACGATGGCGTTTTTGTCCAGCTCGGCCAGGATCCGCTCCGGCTCGATGTGCTTGATGCGGGCGTTGCCGTAGGCGGAGTCGGTGTGGACGCCGGCCTGCCAGCCGGTGAGGGAGATCACCGGGTAGCCCATAGCCTCGATGGCCATGGCGCACAGGGCGCAGGAAATCTGCTCCCCGGTGGACAGGAGCATATCCATCTCCCGCTTGGAGCCCTTGGGGTTGATCTCCATGGCCTTGGCGATCAGGTCGTCGGTGGTGTCCCCCTGGGCGGAGAGGACCACCAGGACCTTGTGGCCTCTGCGGTAGGTCTCGGTGATGATGCGGGCCACATTTCTGACCCGGTCGGCGTCAGCCACTGAGCTGCCGCCAAATTTCTGCACGATCAGTCCCATAGTTACCCCAACTTTCTCGGCCCTGGGGCCGTTCAGATTGCGATACGGTCCGCGGTCTATGTTATGCCAGGTCGGCGCTTTCGTCCAGCACCCGGATGGCGCTCAGGGCGGTCCGGCCGGCCAGGCGGCGCTCCAGCTCCGCGCGGGTCATGGCCTCGGTGATGACGCCCACCTCGTCCTCCGGCGCGCCGGCCCGGCCCAGGATGGACACCGGGCCCAGGCCCTCCAGGTCCCGGATGGCGCCCTTCAGCCGCAGGAACCACTGGGTGGCCAGCGTCTGGGTGCCCACCACATAGTCCTCGCCGCCCTCCTCCCAGGAGAGGAACCGGCGGGTGCGGACGTGGCGGGCGGCCTCGATCACGTCGGAGACCACGGCGGAGGCGGTGGGGAGCATCCCCGCCCCCCGGCCGTAAAACATCACGTCGCCGATGGCGTTGCCCCGGACGGTGATGGCGTTGAACACGTCCTCCACGCTGGCCAGCGGGTCGCTGACGGGGACGAAGTGGGGGGCCACATAGGCCATGACCCGGTCCTCCGGCTGGCGGATGGCCCGGCCCAGGAGCTTCACCTTCATCCCCGCGGCGTCGGCGTAGGACACGTCGGCCAGGGTGATCTTGGTGATGCCCTCGGTGGGGACCTGGCGGGGGTAGACGTGGCGGCCGAAGGCGATGGTGGCCAGGATGCAGATCTTCCGGCAGGCGTCGATCCCCTCCACGTCGTCGGTGGGGTCGTGCTCGGCGTAGCCCCGCTGCTGGGCCTCCTTCAGAGCCTCCTCGAAGGAGATGCCGTCGGTGATCATGCGGGTGAGGATATAGTTGGTGGTGCCGTTGAGGATACCCTGGACCTCGGTGAGGCGGTTGGCGGCCAGGCACTGGGTCAGGGGGTGGAGGATGGGGATGCCGCCGCCCACGCTGGCCTCGAAGAGGTAGCTGGCGGTGTGCTCCCTGGCCAGGTGCAGCAGCTCGAAGCCGTGCTCGGCCACCAGCTCCTTGTTGGAGGTGACCACGCTCTTACCCGCGTTCAGGGCCCGCTTGGTGTAGTCGTAGGCCACGGCGCAGCCGCCGATGGTCTCCACCACCACCTCCACCTCCGGGTCCTGTTCGATGACGGAGAAGTCCTTGACGAACCGGTCGGCATAGGGGCTGTCGGGGAAGTCCCGGACGTCCAGGATATACTTGACCTCGATCCCGGCCCCGGCGCGGGCGGAAATGGGACCGTTGTTGCGGCGGATCACCTCGGCCACGCCGGAACCCACCACGCCGAATCCGAGTATGGCAACTTGAATCATGTCTCTTTCCTCCTATACAGATCGGCCGTCCCTCCGCTCGGGGCAGAGCGCGCCGACTTTCGCCATTCTAGCACAGCCAGCGGGGAATTGCAACCGCGCCCCGGTGAGAAAAGGCACGATTTTTCCCGGCGCGGGCGGCGAAAAAACTATCCAAAGCGCACAAAGCGCCGCCGGAAAGGTCCGGGCCTTTCCGGCGGTGGGGTCAGTCGGTGGGGATGCCCACGGGGACGTAGGGCTGTTCGCTGGGCGAGGGCGGCGCGGGGCTCTGGGCCGGGGCGGACGGCTCCGGCGAGGTCTGGGGCCGCCCCTCCCCCTCCGTGGGCTGGCCCCCCTCCGGCTCCCGTCCCTCCTGGCCGGGTTCGGCGCCGGGGGCGTCAGGCCAGGTGTCCGGGTCGCCGGGGTCGAAGTTGGGGTCGTCCAGGGGCCAGGTGGCGGGGTCGCTGGGGTCGAAGGGCGTCTCCTCCCCGGAGGTCCAGCCCTCGGTGTGGACCCGGCAGGTCTCCTCCTGCTTGTAGCTGCTCAGCAGCGCGCCGGAGTCGGAGGTGCCCACCATGGCGGCGGCCCCTTCCCGGTAGTAGTCCAGCACGCCCACCGTCTTGACGCTCTCCTCCGGGCAAAACTCCCCGGCCAGGCGGTAGCGGCCGGTGGGCTCCCCCGTCTCCTCGTTGAGGATGGGGTCGTCTGTGCAGACCTGGACGGCGGTGTGGCGGTCACAGGAGCGGGTGGGCTGGTCCCCCCGGATGAAGTAGCCGGTGGCCACCCGGCTGCCCCGGGCGTCGGCGGCGCAGAGCTCGGTGGGGGCGAGGCCGCTGTCCAGACAGTAGGAGGCGGCCACCACCTCCTCCCCCATGGGC
>CANRBW010000015.1 GCA_947628975.1 uncultured Oscillospiraceae bacterium
CACCTGCACCGCGCCGGTGGTGAAATACTACGCCGCCCTGGTCCGGCTGACCCATGTGGGGGTGGTGACCGGCATCCCCGGCAGCGCCTTTGCCGGGGAGCGGCTGGCCACCCGGGCGGAGTTTGTCACCATGCTGGCCCGGATGCTGGAGCTGGACCTGTCCCAGACCCTGGACATGGCCCACGCCTTTGCCGACGCCGGGGAGGACGACACCTGGGCCAGCGCCTACATCGACGCCGCGGCGCGGGCCGGGGTGATCCGGGGGGTGGGGGACGGCAACTTCGCCCCCGACCGGCCCATCACCAGGGCGGAGATGGCGGCCATCCTGGCGCGGCTGGCGATCTGCCGCCAGGACCGGGAGGAGAGCTATCCCCGCGTGCCCAGCGACGTGACCCCGGAGAACTGGTCCTACCCCGCGGTGCTCCGGGCGGTGAACGTAGTGACTCTGCCGGGCTGAGCCGCCCGGCGGCAGGACCGACCATATGACCCAGGGCCCCAGAGGCCCCAAAGGAAGTGTCAGCCATGAAACAGATCCGCAAACGCCTCTTCGCGCTGCTCCTGTGCGCCGCGATGCTGGGCTCCGCCCTGCCCGGAACGGGCCTGGCGGCGACGGCTGACGCCCCGACGGGGAGCGTGGGAGAGGGGCTGGACTTCTCCTCCCAGAAGAACGGCCGGCCCGACCTCTTTGTGGACTTTTTGGGGGATAACCGCGGCTACCGCGCCGACCACGGCGAGGCCGCGCCGGACGTTCTGGCCGTCCCCGGCGGGTACGACCAGAGCGCGGTGACCAACCCCACCGGGCCGGACAACAGCTGGAGCCTTTACAGCGACAAGGGCGACCCCTACGACGGCAAGACCATCTTCTGGGTCGGGGTGGGGATCGACCGCAAGGAGGTGTGGCGCCTGCTGGAGGACGGGGGCCTGACCAGCTTTGAAGCGGGCTTCTACTACAACAGCACCTACATCGAGCCCTATGTGGACCCCGCCAAGCTCCCCCCGGGGGTGGACGCCGCCCACGCCTCCCCGGAACAGCTTCAGGAGGCGTACCGGCTCACCCTGGCGGAGGCCAATATCGATAACTCCCGCTACCCGAAGAACACCCAGTGGAGCGATGCCTACGACATCGTGGAGGCGGCCACCGACCTGGACCCCCAGTCCGACCCCATCACCCAGGAGGAGCTGGTCAACGCCAGCATGGAGGAGATTTTGCACAACAGCTACGGCAGCATCTCCGAGACCTGGCGGATGACCTACGCCTCCCTGGAGCTCACCGACCTGGACGCGGCCCGGCGGCTGGCGGACGCCTACGACCCCCCGGAGGCGGGGGAGGACGGCCAGGTGGAGATCCCCCCGGTGGCCTCAGGGGACGCTGAGGACGGGGACTACCAGTACCTCCTCCTCCTCCCCTTCCGGCTGAAGGCCTTCGGCATCCCCGGACGGACCGCCCTGCGGCTGGTCCGGGACGCCACCCACTTCTCGGTGGGCGCCGGGGCGGACGGGGTGGAGCCCTACGCCGCCTGGGAGCGGGTGACCACCCGCAATCCGGGGCGGGACATCAAGCTGCTCAACAACTTCCTGGGCGACCTGGACCTCTTTGGCTCCGCCGGACGGATCGGGGAGAAGGAGTACACCGCCGACCTGGAGATCGTCTCCGGCGGCGGCACCCTGAACCGGGCGGAGCTGGCGGTGGACGGCGACCCCTCCCTCTACCCGGTGAAGGCCACCCTCTCCGGCGACGTGATCCGGGGCCTGCGCAGCGGGCTGGGGATGGTGCTCCGGGCCCATGTGGGGGACGGCTACCAGGTCCGGGTCACGGTGAGCGCCCCGGACCGGAACGGGGAGAAGTACCCCTACCAGACGGTGGTGGACACCGGGCCGGACCGGGAGTTCACCTTCGTCCTCCCCGCCCTGGCGGGGGATAACCGGAACGTCCATGTGCTGGTGGAGTTCCTCCAGGAGCGGGTGGGCGCCTTCCAGGTCTACCTCTCCGAGGTGCCCCGGCCGGACGACCCCGGCGCGGCCTACGGCAACCGGACCACCGTGACCACCACCCTGGGCAGCATCAACAGCGACAGCGCCCCCAGCCTCCAGGGCCACCCGGACCCGTCCATGCATCCGGAGACCATGCGGGACCACCAGACGGGGCCGGTGGTCCGGGCCGCCGCCAACACCACCGTTCGGGTGGAGGTGCAGACCAACCCCAACTACCAGGCCAAGGTGCGGCTGCTGGACTTCAGCACCGGGAGCTGTATCGAGCCCTCCGGGGGCGACATCGCCAACATGGACCAGGACACCGCCTCCCCCACCTACCGCCAGATCACCCTGGCCCAGGGGGGGACGGTGGAGTTTGACCAGGTGCCCTCCGACGTGGACGTGGAGGTGCGCTACATCCCCGCCGACACCCGGCGGGCCACCCTGGAGGTCTGGCACGGCAGCGACGTGGCGGTGAGCGACCTGAACACCGCCCAGCTGAGCTACGCCGACGTGGACCAACAGGGCAACGCCGTCACCCGGTACAGCGGCGTGGTCTACGAAAACTACGACGCCGCCGTCCTCCCCCCCACCGACGACCACCGGGCGGTGAAGACCGGGGCGGAGGACCGGGCGCTGCCGTGGATCCCCACCTCCCAGGCCGCGCTGTCCGGCAGCCTGGCGGGGGACGGCGCCCCCGGCGCGGTCTGGTCGGACAGCGGGTACAGCCCCCGCGGGACCGGCTATGTGATGAGTATGCTCTACTCCGCCTCCAGCGCCGCGGCCTTCGCCGCCGGGGTCCGGGCGGTGGACTTCTCCACCCTGGCAGTGACCGACGACCTCACCGGCCTGAGAAAGGACGTGCAGGGCCAGGTCTACGGCGACGGGGAGGATATGACCGCCCTGGCCCAGACCCTCTGGGAGCTGCGCCAGCGGATCCTGGCCGACCCCGCCCTGCGCGCCGGCTATGTGAAGACCGCCTCCGCTTCGGGGGGGACGGGGTATACCTATCTGGACCTGACCCCCGCCCAGGTCCAGGCCTATCTGCTGGAGACCCTGACCGCCCAGGCCATCGCCACGGGGAACGAGGCGGCCTATCGCCAGGCCCTGCCCCTCTACGACCAGGCCCGGGCCCTCTATGACCAGATCCACGCCGTCCCCGCCACCGAGTCCATCCTGCCCGTCCAGCTCCTGGCCGCCCCGGCGGGGGTGAGCCTGGACAGCGCCGGGACCGGGGCCACCTGGCGGCGGACCTATCAGGACGAGGACTACCAGGACTACATCGAGCAATATACCGCCTACATCCGGGACTACATCCGCTACGCCCAGGGCATCCAGGAGAGCGGCGTGGTGGACAACTCCGCGGTGAGCTTCCCCGCCCTGACCGCCCCGGCGACGCGGACGGTGGCGCTCCAGGAGGACGCCGCCGCCCGTGCCGCGGTGTCCGGCTATGCCTGGCAGACTCCCACCACCTCCAAGACCTGCTATGTGGAGACCGCCGGGGGCCGGACGGTGTGGGTGAGCGCCAGGGGCGACTCCCGCTACGCCGTGGAGAGCGTGGTGGTCTACCGGGCGGACGCCGACGGCAACGCCGACGAGAGCGAGGTCCTCCAGCGGGTGGACCGCCCGGTGGAGGCCTACGGCAACGTCTACGCCATCCAGATGCCCACCGAGAACTGCGTGGTGCGGGTCACCTACGTCCAGCGGGGGACCCGGACCCTGCGCTGGCAGGTGGTGGGGGCCGGAGGCCAGAAGGAGAACACCGCCCAGATCACCGCCTACCGGGTGGCCGACCACGACACGGAGTACCAGGCTCCCCCCTGGAGCGAGACCCCCCAGGCCGAGCCGGTGGCCCACACGGTGAGCAACGCGGACCACTGGTCGGAGAACTCCTACCCCGAACCGCCGGGGACCATCCGCAACGTCTTTGTGGGCGGGACGGTCACCGTCCGGGCCAGCTGCGCCGAGGGCTACCGCATCACCGTCACCCTGAATGAGGGGAACGGGGAGTCCGGCGTCCTCTCCGGCACCGCCATCCGGGGGGAGGACAACAGCTATCTCTACACCTACAAGGTGGAGAACGTGAGTACCGCGGCCACCCTCACCGTCAGCTACGAGGTCCGGGAGCGGCCCACCAACCAGGCGATCATCACCTACGAGACGCTGGAGGAGCCGGACAACCGGGACAACAAGGGCGCCTGGTGCCGGTGGAACGAGGACACGGTGAACCACCTGGAGCGGCTGGAAAACGTGCCCCAGGGCGCGCGGCTGGAGGCCGACGTCTGGGTGAAGGAGGGGTACTACATCCACTCGGTCACCGCCAGCGGGGCCTCGGGGAACTATCTGGTCACCCTGGAGGGGAACGGCTACAACAACGGCCTTGGGGCCGTCCAGACCCCGGTGAAGCTGTGGACCGATATGCCGGGGGAGGACCTGGAGGTCCATGTGGTCTTCCGCAAGGGGCCGCCGCCGGTGGCCCCGGCCAGGACACTGACCCTCGCGGTGGTGGATGAGGAGAACAACGGGGAGCCCCTGGCGGACAACTGGGCCAGAGCCAGGGTCTACCCCGGCGCCGGCGCCACCCCGCCCCCCGCCGGGGATTCGCCCGTGGTGACCCTGGGCGCGCTGGGCAAGGGCGGCACCGGCCAGGGCCGGATGACCCAGTGGGACTATGTGGACCAGAACACCGACCAGTGGGTCTATCTGGACCTGGACCCGGTGGTGGTCCGGGATGAGAGCGGCGCGGTGACCCCGGCGGAGAGCTATTACGTCCGGGCCATCAACGTCACCCCCAGCAACCAGCAGGTGACGGTGGAGTGGGTGAGCCCGGAGCAGGCCCGCTTCCTCATGCCCAGCGGCTCGGTGGGGGTCACGGTGGAGTTCGCCCGGTATACCGAGGCCGCCTGCCACGATATGACGGTGGACCGCACCGAGAGCGGCGGCGACAGCGCCTTCCAAAACCAGGTGACCCACGCCAACTCCGGCACCATCCAGAGCTGGTCCTCCCACGCCGAGGGCACCAACCTGGGCACCCCGGGGGAGGCGTACACCTATCCCCACCTGCTCACCAAGGCCGGGGTGCCGGGGGAGGAGGTCACCGTGACCTATGTGGTGGCGGGACCTGACCACCCCGACGCGCCGGACCCCTCCACCGACTGGTATGTCCAGTCGGTGCTGGTGGTGTACGGCGGGGCGGCCTTCGCCCTGCCCGTGGAGCAGGGAGCGGACCCCAACACCTATACCTCCCGCTTCGTCATGCCCTGCGAGGACGTGCGGTTCGTGGTGAACTACCGCAAGGGCCGCCCGGACATCCGGGACTACACCCTGACCCTGATCCTCCAGGACCCGGACAACGTGGGCCTGACCCCGGACGACAACCGCTTCACCACCGCCTTCACCGACCCCGTCCACGTCCAGGCCCCCATCACCCTGGGCCTGGCCCAGACCGGGCGGCCCATGACGGCGGTGACCCAGGCCCACGCCGGGGACCGGCTGGACCTGACCACCCGGCTGGCCGAGGGCTACGCCCTGGACTTCATCTCCATCCGGCCCATCGGCCTGGGGCTCCACCCCGCCTACACCCCCGCCACGCCCCCCGACAGCCAGGCCGCCCACTTCACCATGCCCGCCGCCGACGTGGCGGTGGTGGCCAGGGTGGTCCGGGGGACGGAGCGGCAGTACACCGCCAACCTGATCCTCCGTCCCCCCGCGGGCTATGACATCGACCAGGCGGGGCAGGGGACCTTTGTGGTGCCCGACCCGGACGCCGCGCCGGGCGACCCCACCAGTTCCGGCACCAAGGGCAGCCTGGACAGCTACCCAGACCAGGCCATCTTCGCCGGGGCCTTCACCCCCGGGCAGGTGGTGGACCTGAGCCTGCTGGCCAAGGACGGGTTCTACATCCGGGCGGTGACGGTGGACCCGGCCAACGGCGCGGCCACCACCCTCACCGGCGGCTTCGGCCGCCAGGCGGGGACCTTCACCATGCCCGCCAACGACGTATATGTGAACGTCTGGTTTGAAAAGCTCTGGCCGGACCAGGTCCCCTACGACGTCACCCTGAACGTCTACGACGCCCAGGTGGATCCCCAGGACCCCGCCAGCCCCGGCAACTACGCCCGGTTTCTCCGGGTGGGGGGGACGGCGGTGCCCAACGACGCCGCCGACGCCACCGGCGGGCCGGTCTACGGCCAGCAGAGCCGGAGCATCTCCTATGACAAATCCTACGCCCCCCATGACCGGGACACGGTGGTGGTGGGCCTCCACGCGGCGGAGGGCTACTACTGCGAGACGGTCCGCGTCACCGACGCCAACGGCCGGGACGTGACCTGGTGGAGCGTCCCCGGTGGGGTGGCCTATACCCAGCCGCCCCAGTCGGTGACGGTGGACGTGACCTTCGTGAAGGGGACCCCGCCGCGGCACACCGCCACCCTCCACCTGGAGGGGAGCGGCGAGGGCGACGCCGGAGCCCTGGAGATCGTCACCTCCGCCGAGGCAGAGGCCGGGCCGAGCCGGGTGGACCAGGAC
The DNA here is from genome assembly GCA_947628975.1 of uncultured Oscillospiraceae bacterium. GTDB lineage: Bacteria > Bacillota > Clostridia > Oscillospirales > Oscillospiraceae > MGBC124762. The sequence goes on from CANRBW010000015.1 coordinate 6,499, forward strand.
GGCGGGCAGATCGCCGGCCTCCGGGCCGGGGACACCCTGAAGCTGACCGTTCAGCCCGGCGCCGGGCGGCACGTGGCCGCCGCCTACGCGGTGGACCGCGCCAGCGGCGCGGTGCTGCCCCTCTACGCCACCGCCGACGCCACCGGGGCGGCCACTCTGACCCCCGGCGACCCGACCCAGGCCGGGGAGGGGTATCTGGGGATGCCCCAGGGGGACGCGGAGGTGTACGTCCGCTTCGCCGCCGGGACCCGCGCCCCGGACGACTACCCGGTGACCCTGGCGGTCTCCGGCCCCGCCAACGGGGGCTACGCCCAGGGGGACCTGGCCGCCTATCCGGGCCAGAACGCCCAGAGCATGACCGTCGCCACCCTGGGGAGCGGGACCCCCGCCGGGGCGGCCCAGGGGCTGGACGCCCGCTTCGCCAAGGAGAATACCGCCTTCACCGTCACCCTCCACCCCGCCAGGGGCTGCGCCGTGGCCAAGCTGGAGGTCTATGACCGGAGCGGCGCGCCGGTGGGCTATCACTGGGTCTCCATGACCGCCACGCCCCCCGCCTCGCCGGACGTGTGGACCTCCACCTGGTCGCCGGAGCCCGCCCTGCGCTTCCAGCTGGACGTGCCCAGCGGCGGGGTCACCGTCCACGTCACCTTCGCCGAGGCGGACGACACCCTCTACACCGCCCAGGTGGTGGTGAACGACGACGCTTACAGCGACGACCCCACCCCCAGCCGGAACAACGCCTGGCTGCGGAACGCGGGGGAGGGGGAGGCCCTGCGGGCCAAGCTCAAGACCGCCAAGGCCGGGGACTGGATCGACCTGGACGTGCTGGTCCATCCGGGCTACCGGGTGGAGTATATCAAGGTCATCCCCCAGTCCTACGGCCTGGCCCCCGACCTGCCCCTGGGGCCGCTGGTGGACCAGACCACCGGGTTCTATATGCCGCCGGGGGACGTGACGGTCTATGTGAAGTTTGCCGACGACGACCTCCCGGAGCTCCAGGCCACCCTGGTGGTGCTGGGCAGCACCCAGCATGAGGATCCCAGCCGGGACTACGGCACCATCCACTCCCCCCGCAGCGGCACCCAGCCCCCGGTGCCGGTGAACGGCGAGCCCCAGCGGGTGTCCGCCCGGCCCGGCCTGGACTGGGTCACGGTGGACTACTACTGGAACGTCCAGGAGAACTCCATCGCCTCGGTGTCGGTGCAGACCATCAGCGGGACCGCCCTGCCCTTCACCCAGGAGCTGAACGACCCCGACACCGGCCACGGCCGGCTGAAGCTGCTCCTCACCGGGGAGGACGCCCGGGTGGTGGTGACCTACGCCGCCCAGCCCACCCCCAAGGAGGAGCCCCAGGGCCAGCAGGTGGTGCTCCACGTCATCGACAAGGACGGCGGCGCGCCCATCCTGCTCCGGCCCGACGGGGAGGGGGACAAAAACTACGGCTGCCTGACCTATGACGGCAACAACACCCTGGGCTATGTGGCCGGCACCACCGGCAACCTGGCCCCCGCCGTGGAGCCGGGGACCAGCGGGACCATCCTGGTCCCCGCCGGGGAGACGGTGCGCCTGTCCGCCTGCTCCGACACCGAGGGGCTGGACGGCCAGGGGACGGTGTACATCGAATCCGCCTTCGTGCTGTGGGAGTCGGCGGGGCAGATGGTCCAGATGAACCTGGCGGCGGACACGCCGGGGCCGGGCTTCAGCGGCGAGAAGACCGCCGACTTCGTGGTGCACCCCGGCGTCAACGACGTGTACGTCACCCTGACCCGCACCCCGCCCCAGACCACCGACTATTCCGCCGTGCTGATGATCAAGGCCCCGGAGGACAGCGCCGGACAGGGCGCCATCTACCTCGGGGACAACTACGCCGCCGCCGGGTCACGCCGGGACTACCTCACCCAGGCCAACCACGGCTACGCCTACCTCACCGCCCACACCGGGGAGGCCCTGACCGCCCAGGTCCGGCCCGCCGCCGGGTATGTGGTGGACCGGATCGTGGTCACCCCCCTGGGCTTCCCCCTGAACTACACCCAGAGCGGGAACAGCGTGGCCTTTGAAATGGCCCACTGCAACGTGGCCATCACCGTCTACCTCAAGGCGGGGGACGACAGGAGCTACACCGCCACCCTCCATTACAGCCGCAACGACGACGCGGTGAACGACACGGACAAGGCGGTCCTGCGCTGGAACCCGTCCAACGCCCCGGAGGCGGCGGTCACCGCCGACCTGGACCCCGCCACCCCCGCCGGGGATACCGCCCGGCTGACCCAGGTGAGCGCGGGGGCCCCGGTGACGCTGGACGCCTACCTCCAGGGCTCGGAGGACCGGGTGCTGGCGGCCTACGTCCTCTCCGACGGGGCGCTGGTGCCCCTGGCGGAGGCAATGGAGGGCCTGTCCAACACCGTAAGCGATGTGAACCAGCCAGACGGCACCGCCAAATTCACCATGCCCGCCGCCGACGTGGACGTCTATCTGGTCACCGCCACCCAGGTGCCGGAGGGGCCGTGGCACACCGCCGTGGTGGTGGCCTATGACACCGCCCCGGCAGGGGAGGATCTGGGCCGGAACAAGGGCCACCTGAGCGCCGGAGGGAGCGAGAAGACCGCCGTGAGCACCGGCCACCCCGGCCATGTGTTCCTGACGGTGGCCCCGGGGGAGACCTATACCGTCTGGCCGGAGGCGGGGGAGAGCTACGCCTTCGTGGCCCCGGCCACCAAGACCACCAACGACAACCCCAACCCCCAGCGGATACCGCCCGTCTCCACCGACCCCTACCGCTACGAGCAGGAGATGGGGGAGGAGAACGAGGCGGTGATCCTCCACTTCCGCAGCGACGTCAACGCCACCCTCACCGTGGAGATCCAGGACCCGGACAACCCCGGTGACGGCAGCGTCACCAACGGGGTGGATGTGTCCACCAGCGGCCTGCCCACCCTGGCTCTGCGCTCCCAGAGCGCGGCGGGCTCCTATCAGATCATGGACGGGGTCGCCCCCGGCGGCCAGGTGACCCTGCAAGTCGCCCCGGCGGACCCGACCTATTCCGCCCTGGTCCAGCTCTACTCCACCGACGCCCTGGGGGCGGAGCAGGTGGAGACGGTGCCCCTCTCTTCCCAGGGCGGCGCGCTGACCGGCTCCTTCACCATGCCCGCGGGGGACGCCAGAGTGGTGGTGACCTTCTTCCGGGCCTATCAGGGGACGCTGACCCTGGTGGACCGGACCGCCGCCTCCGCCGTCCAGGCCGAAATGGCGGAGTCCTACTACCGGACCGCGGAGAAGCGGGTGACGGTGGGGGGCGACGGGGCGGACACCGGGACCCTCACCGACCTGCCCAACGGGGACGTCCTCACCGCCCAGGTGACCGACCCCGCCCCCGGCCAGCGGGTCACCGGCCTGCTCACCCGGCGGGGGAGCACCACCCTGCTGACGGAGGAGGCGGGGACCTACCGCCACACCATCGACCGGGCGGACGCCACCGTCACCCTGGTGGTGGACGACAGCGCCCACGCTAACGCCTACCTGGCCGCGGTGGAGACGGTGGGGAAGCCGGACGCTGCCCCCGCGCCCACCGTGGCCGATACCACCACGTCTGGCCAGTCCACCGGCAGCATCTGGACCACCGCGAACCAGAGCGATACCGTGGCCGTCACCCTGACGGTGCCGGAGGGCTACCGGGCGGTGGTCCGGGCCGCCACCGCCGCCGGAGGCCAGGTCTTGCTCACCAACGGGGGGACCCCCGGCGCCGGCGCGGCGTCGGTCACCGTGGCCGGCCCCGGGAGCGGGACGGTCAGCCTCACCATGCCGGCGGCCAACGTCCAGGTCACCGTCACCTATGAGAAGACCCGCTTCGCCCTGACCCTCCGGGTGGTGGACGACAGCGGGACCGGGCCCAACGCCAGCCAGGCGACTCCGGCCAGCGTAGTGGGCGGGGGCCTGTCCACCCTGACCCAGGACGGCCAGTCCACCGAGGTAGCGGCGGGGGTCCGGGTGGACCTCTCCGCCGCCCCCGCCGCCGGGGCCAGGGTGAGCGGGGTCTACTACCAGACCGACCGGGGCGAGACCGGTTGGCTGGCGGAGAGCGCCCTGACGCCGGGGACCGCCTTCCAGGACCACTTCCAGATGCCCCAGGGGGACACGGTGGTCACCGTGGTCTACGACCGGGACCGCCTCCCCGGCCCGGAGGGCTCCTACCATATCGCCACGGTGGAGGTGCAGGACCCGGACCACCGGCCGGACAACCGGGCGGTGAGCCTGGTCAACCGCACCGACAGCGGCCTGCCCGGCAGCAGTCCCAGCTGGGTGGCGGGCCGGGAGGGGGATGAGATCCTGGTCTCCTACCAGGCGGAGGCGGGGTACTACGTCACCGTCACCGCCCGCCGGGCGGACAGCGGCGAGGCCCTTGTGGTCCTCCAGCTGGACAGCGCCACCGCCGGGACCGGGGCCATCACCATGCCCGACGCCAACGCCGTCCTCACCCTAACCTACTCCAAGGAGCGGCCGGAGCGGACCAATCCCGTGGCCCTCCAGCTGGTGCGCCACGGGGCCCTGGAGGGGAACCGGGCCGCCACCACCGACTTCACCCGTCCCGACCAGCTGGCCGGCCTGGCCGCCAACGGCCTCACCCCCGACCACGCGCCCCATGTGCCCGCCTACACCGCGGCCACCGACCCGGTGGAGACGGTCCGGTCCGCGGCGGCGCGGGGGGACGACCTGCGCACCCTGGCCCACTGGGCGGAGGGGAGCCAGGTGGTCCGCATGACGGTGGCGGTCCGCCGGGTGACCCGGCAGGGCGGCGCGGTCACCGCTGTGGAAGAGACCCCGGAGGTGGAACTGCTCACCAGCCGGTACGCCGGGACCGCCACCTCCCGCACCCCGGCCCCGGTGACCAGCGCGGACGGCGATGAGATCGTCCTGCGGGTCTACTACGGGGAGCTCTATACCGCCACCTTCCACCTGGTGGACAGCGGCCCCACCGACGCCCACTCCGCCACCGACGCCGACCGGGACACCGGCCTGACCCTGGACCACACCTCCGCCTACACCTCCGCCGGCGGGGCGCTGGACAAGCCCATCACCCAGGACCGGGACCGCATGGAGGGCTACCGGGGCGACGGCAGTGAGGAGGTCCGCTCCACCGTCACCGCCGGTCCGGACCGGCGGGTGACCGGCGTGGTGTGGGAGAGCGCCGGCGCCGGCGCGGCGAGCGCCACCCTCCATGAGGCCACCGACGACCGGGGCGGCGGGCGCTACGACTTCACCATGCCCGGCGAGGACGTGGACTTCTACGCCATCTACCAGGACGAGCCGGCAGACCCGGCGGACAGGACCTACATCGCCAAGGTGGCCTTCGCCTCCGGCAGCCGCCACCTGGAGGACAGCCGCAACGCCGTCTCCATCGCCAACGACACCCGGTCTGACGCGCCCCAGGGCCGGTACTGGGTGGGGGCCAGGGGCGGGGACGCGGTCTCCCTCACGGTGAAGGTGGCGCCGGGCTACCAGGCCAGCATCGTCACCGCCCGGATCGACGACCCCACCAAGCTGGACCAGCTGCCCCAGGTCTACGACGGCGGCGCCCTCCGGGCCCCCACCGTGGACGACGCGTATCAGTACTACCTCTCCCGCACCGCCTTTGACCCCAACCTCACCGCGGGGCGGACCGCCACCTTCACCATGCCGGTGGAGACCGACGCCACCGTGACGGTGCGCTTCACCAGAGGGTACGACCTGACCCTGGGGGTCACCGACCAAAGCGGGCTGGACGGCACGGCGGTCACCGGGACCAACCGGGTGACCACCACCTATGACAGCGCCGACGCCCTGACCTGGACCCACGAGGGCGCCGCCGCCCCCACCACCCAGAGCTACCTGCCCGCCTCCGCCCGGCTGAGAGACCGGGAGAGCGGCAAGACGGTGACCACCCAGGTGACCCCCTACGCCGACACGGTGCGGCGGCGGGTCACCCGGTACAGCCCCTTCACCGGCACGGTGGAGCTGACCGACGGGGCGGGGGGCTACCCCTTCGCCATGCCGGAGGAGGACGCCGCCGTCCAGGTCCTGCTCCAGACAGCGGACGCCAAGGACGACCTGCTGGCCAAGGTGGAGCTTTTGGGGGACAGCGACGTCACCGGCAACACCGCCGCCCCGGTGGTTGACCACACCGACTCCGCCGGCGCCGTCACCGGCACGGTCTGGACCACCACCTCGGAGGGGAACACCATCGACCTGACCCTCACCGTGGCCCAGGGCTACGCGGCGCGGATCCGGGTCCGCCGGGACGACAGCTATGTGGGACACGAGAGCGACTCCAGCGCCTGGGTCTACCTGGACGCCTCGGCCTATTCCTTCACCAGGGTCTGGAACAACGGCGCGGAGCAGACCGAGACCATGGCCGCCGCCCCCGGCGTCACCGAAGTCCAGGTGGGCTACAGCGCCGAGGCCCTGCCCCAGCAGTTCTTCCCCGACAGCGTGGGGGGCGAGCAGCACTTCCGCTTCACCATGCCCCAAAACGGGCCGGATCCGCTGGGCGGGAGCGACCCGGACCGCAAGACCGACGTGACCATCCTGGTGGAGTTTGTCCGGGAGAGCCGCATCCCCAGGCCCTTCGACCCCCGCAACGACGACAGCCACGACCGCCACCCCGACTTCCTGGAGGAGGGCTTCCTCTACGGGGAGAACCGGGGGGACTACGCAGTGGTGGAGGCCCCCACCCTGGGCCGGGAGAACGCCGCGGGCCGGTGGGAGCTCTTTGACGCGGACAACTACACCAAGCCCTTCGCCGCCCAGGACGCGCCGGAGAACGACGTGACCTTCGTCTTCTACCTCCGCTCCGTGGGGGAGGACGGCGGCGAGACCTACACCCAGCTGGTCCCCGGCGTGGACCTGACCCTGGTCCCCGACGACCCGGAGGACACGGACACCTACGCCAAGGACGACCCCTACAACTATCCCCAGGGGGCCGGAGAGGGGATGTGGACCGGCACGGAGATCTGGAAGGCCGCCTCCGGCGAGAAGCACGACTTCACCGGGGCCCGCTTCCGGCTGATCCCCACCGAGCCGGACGGGGAGACCGGTCTGCGCACGCCGGGGGCCCAGGCCCTCTATGAGATGCTCAACAACCAGGGCTCCCTGGAGTCCTACGCCGCCCAGGGCGGGACCCGCTACCGCACCCGGCTGATGGTCACCGCCAGGGACGCGGCGGGGCAGGAGAGCGACTACACCGAGGTCTGGATCCGGCCCTGGTTCGCCCTGGGGGTCCGGGTCACCTCCTACGGGCCCACCCACCCCCTGGAAGGGGAGCTCTACCGGCTGATGGACCGGCATGAGCTGAATGTGGCCAACGGCTACTGGGACCAGGAGGAACAGCCCCTGCCCGACTCCGGCCTGACCGGGCCGGAGACCCCGGATCCCAAGGAGATCCGGCACTACCGCTGGGACGAGGAGACCCTGCCCGCCCTGACCGCCACGGTGGTGGAGGAGGAGGGCAGCGGCAAGTGGATGCAGGTCCTGCGCTTCCGCAGTTCTGAGCTGCTGGGCGGCTTCACCAGCGACTACGACCCCACCGAGAAGGTCTCCGACCCGGCGGAGGCGGGGGACCGGACCCTGCTGGACAACGTCCCGGCGGGGGAAAACCTCACCTACGCCCTGCGGCTGAAGAAGGCGGCCAACCTGACCTACACCCGGGTGGGGATCGACCTGGATCCCGCCAGCCCGGACTACGCCCAGCCCAACGCCCCCCTGACCGACTACTACGAGCAGACCGACGGCGCGCCGGACTACACCACCCGGACCTTCATGCTCCAGGACGTGATCCAGCTCATCGCCGGGGACGTGGACGGCAACGGGAAGACCAAGCTCCAGGACTACGAGGCGGTGTACGACTTCGTCTACCGCTCCCGGAGCTGGACCGAGCTGGCGGAGGAGCCGGTCCCGCCCACCGCCCCGGTGGGGGACCCGGCCTGGGAGACCTACCAAAAGGAGATGGAGGAGTGGGCACGGTCCATCTACGCCCCGGACGCCATGGCCTACCGCTGTGACCTGGACGGGGACAGGCGGGTGACGGTGGCGGACCTGAACATCGTCAACAGCCGCTTCAACTACAACCGGGACGAGACCGACTACCACTGGTACCTGATGAAGGACGGCCAGTACCAGAGCGTCCTGCCCTTCGGCCTGGGGCCCAGGAGCAGTGAGTACGTCTCCCTGTTCAGCCTGGAGCTGGCCTCCCCCGGCGAGCTGTTCGCCGACCCCTACTGGGACGCGGAGGTGGACCCGGCGGAGACCCGGGCCACACCGCTGGAGACCTACTACATCGACGGCCAGGGCGGCTTCAGCCTGGCGGCGGAGGCCCCGCCGGAGCGGGCCCCCGCTGCCCCGGAGGAGGTCCCGGACCACGACCAGCGGCCGGAGATCCCCCTGGGGGAGGAGGCCCTGGACCACACCGCGGCCCTCCCCGGCGTGTGGGAGAAGGGCTCCGCCCGGCCGGAGCCGGCCCCGGAGGAGGAGCCGACGCGGAAGGAGCCGGAGGAGCCGAGTTCGGAGGAGCCGAGCTCGGAGGAGAAATCGACGTCAAAGGAACCGGCGGCGGAGAGGGAAACGGAGCCGGAGGAGCCGGTCCCGGAGGAGCCTTCCCTGCAAGAGCCGCCGGGGGAGGAGTCGCCTGCGGAGGCGCCCTCCGCCGGGACGGGCGGGGCGGAGGGGAGCTGAACGCCCCGCCCCGGCCCGCCGGAGCGTTTCCAAGCCCCTTGGAGCCGACAGGCGGAGGCCGCCTGTCGGCTCTGTTCTGCCGGGAGGCGGATGAAAGTTTTGCCCGGGGGTCTTGCACTCCGGGGGAAAAGTTGCTATACTGAGAGGCAACTGAGAACAGAGGAGGATGGTCCCATGGAGATCCGCGTGGAAAAGGCGGCGACGCTGAAGGAGCTGCCCGACCCCAACACCCTGGTGTTTGGAAAGACCTTTACCGACCATATGTTTCTGATGAACTACGACGCGGGCCAGGGCTGGCACGACGGGCGCATCGTCCCCTACGGCCCGCTCTCCCTGGAGCCCTGCGCCATGGTCCTGCACTACGCCCAGGAGGTCTTTGAGGGGCTGAAGGCCTACCGGGACCCCCAGGGGGGCGTGCGGCTGTTCCGGCCCGCCGACAACGCCGAGCGGTTCCAGAACTCCTGCCAGCGGCTGTGCATCCCCCCCATCCCCGTGGAGGACTTTGTGGAGGCGGTGAAGGCCCTGGTCCGGCTGGAGGAGCGGTGGGTCCCCGGCGTGGCGGGCACCAGCCTCTATATCCGCCCCTTCGTCTTCGCCACCGACCCCTCCCTGGGGGTCCACGCCTCCCACAGCTACCTGTTCTGCATCATCTGCTGTCCGGTGGGGGCCTACTACAAGGAGGGCCTGAGCCCGGTGAAGATCTATGTGGAGGACGAGGACGTGCGGGCGGTCCGGGGCGGCACCGGCTTCACCAAGTGCGGCGGCAACTACGCCGCCTCCATCCGGGCCGGGGAGCGGGCCGAGGAGAAGGGCTTTTCCCAGGTCCTCTGGCTGGACGGCGTGGAGCGCAAGTACATCGAAGAGGTGGGGGCCATGAACGTGCTGTTCAAGGTGGACGGCAAGGTCATCACCCCCGCCCTCAACGGCTCCATCCTCCCCGGCGTCACCCGCCGGTCCTGCCTGGACCTCCTGCGGGACTGGGGCTGCGTGGTGGAGGAGCGGCGCATCACCGCCCAGGAGCTGTTTGACGCGGCCAAGGCCGGGAAGCTGGAGGAGGCGTGGGGCAGCGGCACCGCCGCGGTGATTTCCCCCATCGGCACCCTGGCCTGGGAGGACCAGAGCGTGGTCATCAACGGCGGCAAGATCGGCGATCTGAGCCAGAAGCTCTACGACACCCTCACCGGCATCCAGTGGGGGGTGGAGCCCGACCCCTACGGCTGGAGCGTCAAGCTCTGAGCCCGCCGAAACCATCGCCAGGGAGCGGCCCTCCCTGGCGATTTTTCACGCCCGCGGAGGCGGCGTTTTTGGGCGCGGGCCTTGTCCGGGGCGGAGAAATATGCTATGATATGAGTTCAGAGAGTTTACGCCGGGAGGGGACGCTATGCGCCATCTCATTGATTTCGGGGACATGACGCGCAAGGAGTGGGACACGCTCTACGCGCGGACCCAGGACATCCTGACCGCGCCGGAGCGGTATCTGGACGCCTGCCGGGGCAAGGTGTGCGCCAGCTTGTTCTACGAGCCCTCCACCCGTACCAACTTCTCCTTCCAGACCGCCATGCTGAGGCTGGGGGGGACGGTCTTCGGCTTCGCCGACCCCAAGAACTCCTCCGCGGCCAAGGGGGAGAACCTGAAGGACACCATCAAGATGGTCTCCGGCTACGCCGACGTGATCGTCATGCGGACCCCCTGGGAGGGGGCGGCCAAGGCCGCCGCGCTCTACTCCAACGTCCCGGTGGTCAACGCCGGGGACGGCGGGCATATGCACCCCACCCAGACCATCGCCGACCTGACCACCATGCAGTGCCTCCGGGGGCGGGTGGACGGCCTGACCATCGGGGTGTGCGGCGACTTGAAAAACGGCCGCACCGTCCACTCCCTCATCAAGGCCATGGAGAAGTTCCGGGGGGTGCGCTTCTACCTCATCTCCCCCAGGGAGCTGGCCCTGCCGGGGTATATGAAGGACTTTCTGCGGCAAAAGCAGATCCCCCACCTGGACGTGACCGGGCTGGAGGCGGTGATCCCCCAGCTGGACGTGCTGTACATGACCCGCATCCAGCGGGAGCGGTTCGCGGACCCGGCGGAGTATGAGCGGTGCAAGGGGGTCTACATCCTCACCCGGGAGAAG
>CANRBW010000016.1 GCA_947628975.1 uncultured Oscillospiraceae bacterium
CTGGCCCAGGCCGAGGGCCTCACCGCCCACGCCAACTCCATCCAGGTCCGTTTTCAGGGGGGAAAAGCATGAGCAGAACAGCAGACGTGACCCGTCAGACCAAGGAGACCCGGATCGAGCTGCGCCTCTCCCTGGACGGGGGCGAGCGCGCCATCCACACCGGCATCGGCTTTTTTGACCATATGCTCACCGCCCTGGCCTTTTACGCCGGGTGGGGGCTGGCCCTGTCCGTCCAGGGGGACCTGGAGGTGGACGGCCACCACACCGTGGAGGACACCGGCATCGTCCTGGGCCAGGCCCTGGCCCGGGCCCTGGGGGACAAGGCGGGGATCGCCCGCTTCGCCACCGCCTTCGTCCCCATGGACGAGGCCCTGTGCCGCACGGTGCTGGACATCTCCGGCCGCCCCTTCCTGGTCTTTGAGGCGGAGATGCCCCAGGAGGTCATCGGCGGCTACGACAGCTGCCTCACCGAGGAGTTCATGCGGGCCCTGGCGGTGAACGCCGGGCTCACCCTCCACCAGCGCGCCCTCTACGGCAAAAACGCCCACCACATCACCGAGGCCCTGTTCAAGTCCCTGGGCCTGGCGCTGAAGGAGGCGGCGGCGGTGAAAGGGGAGGGGGTCACCTCCACCAAAGGGGTGCTGTGATGGGCCGCACCGCCATTGTGGACTACGGCGTGGGCAACCTCCGGAGCATCGCCAACGCCATGGCCTACCTGGGCCTGTCCACCCAGATCACCGGGGAGGCCCAGGCCCTGGAGCGGGCGGACGCCGTCATCCTCCCCGGCGTGGGGGCCTTTCCCGACGCGGCGGACAAGCTACGGACCACCGGCCTGGACCGGGCCATCGCCGCCCAGGCGGGCAAAAAGCCCATCCTGGGCATCTGCCTGGGAATGCAGCTCCTCTTTGACTGGGGAGAAGAGGGGCGGCGCTGTCCCGGCCTGGGGCTGATCGGCGGTGGGGTGAGCCGGATCAAAACGCCCCTGAAACTGCCCCACATCGGCTGGAACACCCTGACCTTCCCCTCCGAAAGCCCGCTGTTCCGGGGGCTGGACCAGGGGAGCGCGGTCTACTTCGTCCACTCCTACGGCGCCCAGGTGGAGCGGCCGGAGGACCTGCTGGCCGTCACCGACTACGGCGGCCCCGTCACCGCCGCCGTGGGGCGGGGAAGCGTGTTCGGCTGTCAGTTCCACCCGGAGAAGAGCGGGGAAGTGGGGCTGACCATCTTACGCAATTTCGGAGGGCTGAATCCATGATCATCCTGCCTGCCATCGATCTGAAGGACGGAAAGTGCGTCCGGCTGAGAAAAGGGGAGTTCCAGACCGCCCACCAGGTGGCGGACAGCGCCCTGGCGACCGCCAAAGCCTTCCGGGAGGCCGGGGCCCGGTGGGTCCACATGGTGGACCTGGACGGGGCCAAAAACGGCCGCCGGCAGAACTTCCCCCTCATCGACGCGGTCATCCGCCAGTCCGGGCTGAAGGTGGAGCTGGGGGGCGGCCTGCGCTCCGAGCCCGACCTCATCACCGCCGTGGGCGCCGGGGCGGCCCGGGCGGTCATCGGCTCCGCGGCGGTGACCAACCCCGCCCTGGTGGACTACGCCCTGCGCTGGTGCCCGGAGCAGACCGCCGTGGGGATCGACTCCCTGGAGGGGCGGGTCCGGGTCGCCGGGTGGGGCGAGGACGGCGGCGTGGAGGACCTGGAGCTGGCAAAGTCTATGGCGGCAAAGGGTGTAAAGGTATTTATCTTTACAGATATTTCCACCGACGGGATGCTCTCCGGCCCCTCCTTTGACCGGCTGGCCGCCCTACAAAAGGCGGTGCCGGACTGTCGGATCGTGGCCTCCGGCGGGGTGACCACCCTGGACGACGTGAAGCGCCTGCGGGACATGGGGCTCTACGCCGCCATCGTGGGCAAGGCGTACTACGCCGGGACCCTGGACCTGGCCCAGGCCATCCGGGAGGCGGGGCCCCAGGAGGACTGAGCTCGGAGGGAGAAATCCCGCGGGAAGAGCGGGGAAGAGGGGAGGCGCGCGCGTTGCTGGCCAAACGGATCATCCCCTGCCTGGACGTGAAGGACGGCCGGGTGGTCAAGGGGGTCAACTTTGTGGGCCTGCGGGACGCCGGAGATCCGGTGGCCCTGGCGAAATACTACTCCGACCAGGGGGCGGACGAGATCGTCTTTCTGGACATCACCGCCACCCATGAGCACCGGGACACGGTGGCCCAGGTAGTGGAGGCCACCGCCGCCCAGGTCTTCGTGCCCCTGACGGTGGGGGGCGGCATCCGCACCCTGGAGGATTTTCAACTGCTCCTCCGCTCCGGGGCGGACAAGATCTCGGTGAACTCCGCCGCCATCCGGGACAAGACCCTCATCTCCCGCGCCGCGGCGCGCTTCGGCAGCCAGTGCGTGGTGGTGGCCATCGACGCCAAGGGAAACGGCCGGGGCGGCTGGGAGGTAGTCGTCCACGGCGGCCGGGTGTTCACCGGCCTGGACGCGGTGGAGTGGGCCAGGGAGGCCCAGGCCCTGGGGGCGGGGGAGATCCTGCTCACCAGTATGGACGCCGACGGCACCAAGGCGGGCTTCGACCTGCCCCTGACCAAGGCGGTCACCGACGCGGTCTCCATCCCGGTCATCGCCTCCGGCGGCTGCGGCAGTCTGGCGCACTTCGCCGAAGTGTTTGAGCAAACCGGGTGCGACGCCGCCCTGGCCGCGTCCCTGTTCCACTTCGGGGAGCTGACGGTGCCCCAGGTGAAGGACTATCTGCGCGCCCGGAGCATCCCGGCGCGGTAGGAGGGAAACGCCATGTTTGATCTGGACCGGCTCTTTCAAAAATCCGAGCTGATCCCCGCCATCGTCCAGGACGCGGCCACCAAAGAGGTCCTGATGCTGGGCTTTGCCGACCGGGAGGCGGTCCGGCGCACTCTGGAGACCAAGACCGCCTGGTTCTGGTCCCGGTCCCGGCAAAAGCTCTGGAACAAGGGGGAGAGCTCGGGGCACTTTTTGAATGTCCACAAGGTGGTCACCGACTGCGACACCGACACCCTCCTCTACCTCTGCACCCCCCTGGGCCCCACCTGCCACACCGGGGCCAGGAGTTGCTTTTTCAACACCATTTGGGAGGAAAACACGCCATGAAACACGTCTTTACCGAACTCTACAAGGTCATCGAGGACCGCCGGGCCAACCCCCAGGAGGGGTCCTACACCTGCTACCTCTTCGACAAGGGCCTGGACAAGATCCTGAAAAAGGTGGGGGAGGAGTGCGCCGAGACCATCATCGCCGCCAAAAACGGCAAAAAAGAGGAGACGGTGGGGGAGATCGCCGACCTCTTTTACCATGTGCTGGTGATGATGGTCAACGAGGGCATCCCCCTCACCGACGTCACCGCCGAGCTGGACCGGCGGAGCCAGAAGATCGGCAACCTCAAGCAGTTCCACGTCTCCGACCACGAGAGCTGACATGGACCTGTGCGACCTCCGGGACCTCCAGGCCCTTCTGCGGCGGCACGGTTTCCGCTTCTCCCGGAGCATGGGGCAGAACTTCCTGGTGGAGCCCCAGGTCCCGGTCCGGATCGCCGAGGCGTCCGGGGCGGACCAGACCTGCGCCGTGCTGGAGATCGGCCCCGGCGTGGGCCCCCTCACCGTCCAGCTGGCCCAGCGGGCGGGGAAGGTGGTGGCGGTGGAGCTGGACCGGTCCCTTTTGCCTGTACTGGCCGAAACCTTGTCAGGTATTGAAAACACGGAAGTCATCCCGGGCGACGCCATGAAGCTGGACCTGGGCGCTCTGATTTCTGACAAGTTTAGCAGCTTTACACCCATAGTCTGCGCCAACCTGCCCTATCAGATCACCACCCCGGTGATGACCCGTCTGCTGGAGAGCCGTCTCTTCGCCTCCGTCACCGTTATGATCCAGCGTGAGGTGGCCAGACGGGTCTGCGCCCAGCCGGGGACGGCGGACTACGGCGCCTTTACCGTCTTCTGCCAGTACCACGCCCGGTGCGACTACCGCTTCGAGGTGGGGCCGGAGTGCTTTTTCCCCGCCCCCAAGGTGACCTCCGCGGTGGTGACGCTGACCCCCCAGCCCCGGCCGGAGTGCGTCCACGACGAGGCGGCCTTTTTTCAGGTGGTCCGGGCGGCCTTCGCCCAGCGGCGCAAGACCCTGTTCAACTGCTTGGCCGCCGCCTACGGCCAGCGGCTGGACAAGGAGGCCCTGCGGGCGGTCATCCAGAATTGCGGTCTCCCCGCCGACATTCGGGGGGAGCGGCTGGGCGTGCCGGAGTTCGCCGCGCTGGCTGACGCCCTGGCCCACATCGGTTGAGGAGGAGGAGTCGGGATGGAGCTGGAGATCCGGTCCTACGAAGAGCGGGACCTGCCAAAAATGATCGAGATCTGGAACGAGGTGGTGGAGGAGGGGATCGCCTTCCCCCAGGAGGAGCCGCTGGACCCGGTCTCCGGCCGGGCCTTCTTCGCCGGCCAGACCGACTGCGCCGTGGCGGTGGACCGGGCGGACGGGGCGGTCTGCGGGCTCTACATCCTCCACCCCAACAATGTGGGGCGCTGCGGCCACATCTGCAACGCCAGCTACGCCGTGGCCGCGGCGCGCCGGGGCCAGCATATCGGGGAGGCGCTGGTGCGCCACAGCCTGGTCCGGGGCAGGGAGCGGGGATTCCGCGTCCTGCAATTCAACGCCGTGGTGGCCACCAACACCCACGCCCGGCGCCTCTACGAGCGGCTGGGCTTCACCCAGCTGGGGGTCATCCCCCAGGGGTTTCGCAAAAAGGACGGGAGCTACGAGGACATCTGCCCCTATTGCCGGGCGCTGTGACCGGCCGGGGGCGGCGGGGGAGAAGACGAGACCCAAAAGGAGCGGCACAGCCGCTCTTTTTTTCCGTCTCCGGCCCCGGCGGCGGGCCAACCGGGCCGGGGCGGCATAGCATGGGAAAAAGGAGGTATTCCCATGCCCATCATCTATCTCTCGCCCTCCACCCAGGAAAGCAACCTCTACGTCAACAGCGGCACCGAAGAGGAGTGGATGAACCGGCTGGCGGACGCCATGGCGCCCTACCTGGTCGCCTCCGGCATCCAGTATGTCCGCAACACGCCCCAGATGACCGCGGCCGGGGCCATCGCCGCCTCCAACCGGGGGCGGTATGACCTCCACCTGGCCCTCCACTCCAACGCCGCGCCGGAGGGAAAGTACGGCCAGGTCAGGGGGATCGTGGTCTACTACTTCCCCGGCTCGGCCCAGGGGAAGCGGGCCGCGGAGCGGATCGCGGAGAACCTGAAGGCCATCTACCCCCTGCCCGACCTGGTGCGGGCCCAGCCCACCACCGCCATCGGGGAGGTCCGCCGGGTCCGGGCCCCCAGCGCCTTTTTGGAGCTGGGCTACCACGACAACCGGGACGACGCCGCCTGGATCCAGTCCAACCTGGACGCCGCGGCCCGGAACATCGTCCTCTCCCTGACCGAGTATTTCGGCATCCCCTTCCTGACCCCCACTGCGCCCCGCAACGCCGTGGTGGACGTGTCCTGGGGCTATCTGAACATCCGCTCCCGGCCGGAGACCTCTGCCCCCATCCTGGCCAAGGCCTACGACGGGGCCAAGCTCACCGTGATCAACCAGTGGCAGGGGTGGTATCTGGTCCGCTTCGACGCGGCGGTGGGATACGCCAGCGCGGACTTCATCACGCTGATCTGAGGGGTGGCGCGTATGGTCATCCATGTGGTTATGGCGGGGGAGGACCTCTACTCCATCGCCGTGGCGTACGGCGTTTCCCTGGCCCGGCTCATCGCCGACAACCAACTGCCCGACCCCAGCCAGCTGGCGACGGGGCAGACCATCGTGGTGCGCATCCCCCGAGAGGTCTACACCGTGCGCGCCGGGGACACCCTGGCGGAGGTGGCCCGGTCGGCGGGGACGACGGTGCGGGCCCTGCTCCGGAACAACCCTGAGCTGGGCGGGGAGAGCGCCATCTATCCGGGGCAGACGCTGGTGCTGCGCTACCAAGAGGAGCCGCGGGAAACCCTCAGCGTCAACGGCTACGCCTATCCCTTTCTCGACCAAGACCTCCTCCGGCGGACCCTGCCCTATCTCACCAACTTGACCCCCTTCACCTACGGTTTCGACCGGGAGGGGACGCTGGTGGACCTGGATGACCGGGCGCTGATCGCCGCGGCCAGGGGGTTGGAGGTGGCTCCGCTGATGCATCTGTCCACCCTCACCCCGGAGGGCAATTTCTCCAACGAGCTGGCCAGTCTGGTCCTCAACGACCGGGCCGTCCAGGACCGGCTGGTGGCCAACCTCATCGCCCGGCTCCGGGAGCGGGGCTACGCCGGGCTGGACGTGGACTTCGAGTTCGTCTTCCCCCAGGACGCGGAGCCCTACGCCGCCTTCATCGCCCGTCTGCGCCGGGAACTGGCCCCGCTGGGCCTCCCGGTGATCGTGGCCCTGGCCCCCAAGACCAGCGCCGACCAGCCCGGCCTTTTGTACCAGGGACACAACTACCGCCTCCTGGGCCAGGCCGCCGACCAGCTTTTGCTGATGACCTACGAGTGGGGCTACACCTACGGCCCGCCCATGGCGGTGGCGCCGCTGCCCAACGTGCGCCGGGTGGTGGAGTACGCCCTCTCCGAGATCCCCGCCCAAAAGCTCTGGCTGGGGGTGCCCAACTACGGCTACGACTGGCCCCTGCCCTTTGTCCAGGGGGAGAGCAAGGCCACCTCCATCTCCAACCAGTACGCCGTCCAGCTGGCCCTGCGCTACAACGTCCCCATCCAATACGACCAGACCGCCCAGAGCCCCTGGTTCCACTACACGGACCAGCAGGGGAGGGCGCACGAGGTCTGGTTCGAGGACGCCCGGAGCGTCCAGGCCAAGCTGGCCCTCATCCCGGAGTACGGCCTCTACGGCGCGGGGTACTGGAACCTCATGCGTCCCTTCCCCCAGAACTGGCTGGTCCTGGCCTCGGAATACCGGATACGGGACGGGGGATAATTTCCCCGGACGTGGGAAAGCTAGGGGAGAGGTGAGGACGATGGAACTGGAAGAACTGCTGCGGAGGGACCGGGCGGCGGCGACGCTCTTTTCCCACCTGCCCTTCGCGGCGCAAAAGGAGATCCGCCAGACCGGCCGGGACATCGGCACTCTGGCCGCCCTGCGGGAGCGCGCCATCGGCATGATCCAGGAAAACGGGCCCTTCTACGCCAACTGCGTGGTGGACGGCACCCAGCTGGAGCCGGAGGAGAAAGCGGAGTGGACCAAGGAGCATGAGACCTAGGGCCCTCCTTAACAAATTGTTCGCAAATCGTTGAAACTTTGTCCATCATTTTTTCCCAGCGTCTGGTATGATAGGCAATGTAGAGGTGGAAACACCTCCGCATCTCTCTTCTCTCTTTCTCTTTTTTCTCTCTCCAGGTCCCCCCTCCCCGCGTCAGCGGAGAGGGGGGACCACCATTTTTGGCCGCTCCGGGCCCAAAAAAATTTGCCCCGCCCGAGGGGGACGGGGGCAGATACGGTGGTCCCGCCTTGTCCCGGTCCACCAGATGTGGTAGTCCGGAAGGTCGAAACTGTCGAAAACCGTCGAGAAAGAACAAAATTATAACTTTTTTGAAGAAATATATTGATTTTCCCCAATCAATGTGCTAAAATAAGAGCGACAGGGGAGAAGGGGGATCCCCCTTTTTCCCTGGGCTCGACAAGAAGCAAACGATAAAGAGGCGGGGAGCATGGTAAAGAAGAGAAAGTATCTACAGGTGGTCATCGCCCATCCGATCCCGGAAGAGCGCGCCCGGATCGCCGCGCTGTTGAAGCGGGAGGGCATTTTCCGCGTCCACCACATGACCGAAAACGGCCTGGACTGTCTGCGGGAGGTGGTTTCCACCCAGCCCGACCTGCTGATCCTGGACACGGTGCTGGACAAGGTGGACGGTATGGAGGTCCTGCGGCGGCTCAGGGAGTTTCCGCTGACCCGGACCCGGTGCCTGGCCATCACCTCTTTCAAGGACTACGTCAAGGAGCGCGCGCTCTGCCTGGGCGCGGACTACTGCCTGATCGCCCCCTATGCCGACAACGTGCTGGTGGAGGCGGCGCGGATGCTGCTCCTGCCGCCGGAGAGCGCCGTCAGCGACCGGGAGCTGGACGAGCAGACCAGCCGCGTCCTGCGGGACATCGGCGTGCCCGCCCGGCTGAAGGCGTATCCCTATGTGCTCCACGCCGTGCGCATCCTCTATCGGGACCCGGAGCTGGTCCGCCGGCGCTGTGTGGTCCGGGAACTCTACGGCGTGATCGCCCAGCGGTTCGGCGTCTCCCTGTGCCAGGTGGAGCGGGCCATGCGGACCCTGTCCGCCAGGGCGCTGGACAAGGGAGACCCGGAGGCCCTGGCCCGCTGTTTCTCCTCCGCCGAGCTCCAGCGGGGCCATCTGACCAACACCGACCTCCTGGTCGCCCTGACCCGGCTGGTGAGCGAGCGGCTGACCGACGGGAGGCCCGGCTCCGCCGCGGAGGATCGCTAGGACTTTTTCTTCACCTTGGCCAGGGGGTTGGCCCTGGCCGCCGCCCGCAGGCTCTCGTTGTTCACATGGGTATAGATCTGGGTGGTGTTCAGGTGCTCGTGGCCCAGCACCTCCTGGAGGGTGCGCACGTCCACGCCGTTTTCCAGCATCAGCGTGGCCGCCGTGTGGCGGAGCTTGTGGCTGGAATATAAGGTGCTGTCCAGCCCGGCCTTCAGAAAGCGGCGCTTGACCATGTAGTGGATGCCCGCCGGGGTCATCCGCTGGCGGGACCGGGAGAGAAAAAGGGCGTGGGGGTCGGCGCCGGCGGTGCCGTCCCGGACGGCCAACCAGTCCCGGATGGCGGCCAGACAGGCGTCGTTGAGGTAGACCATCCGCTCCTTGTTGCCCTTGCCCACCACCCGGAGCTGGTCGCCTCGAACATCCGTTTTGTTGAGTCCGGCCAGCTCGGAGATCCGCAGGCCGCAGTTGAGGAAAATGGTGAGGATGCAGTAGTCCCGGGCCTGGTCCGGGCCGTCCACGCTCTCCAGCAGCCGGATGGATTCCTCCAGGGAGAGGTATCGGGGCAGCGACTTTTTCAGCCGGGGCGAATCCAGGTTCTGGATGGGATTTTCCGACAGCTGGTGGGTCTTGGCGGTGAGGTACTTGTAAAAGGACCGCAGGGTGGCGATCTTGCGGGCGCGCCCGGCCGCGCCCACGGCGCAGTCCCGGCTGAGGAAGTTGACGAACTCATAGACGTCTGTGACCGTCACCGTGGCCAGCAGAGACAACTCCACGTCGGCGATGGAGATCTCGTCCAGCGGCGTGTTGGCCGGGACCAACTTGCGGGCGCGCTTCAGGTAGCGGAAAAAGCGCCGCAGGTCCAGGTAGTATTCGTCCACGGTTTTTTTCGAGTGGCCCAGGATGGTCTCGTGGTAGGTCAGAAAGTCCCGCAGGATGGGGCACATTTCATGGGGCTCCGATGCCATGGGCATTTTCCCTCCCTCCAACTCAACAAAATTTTTATTTTGTTGAGTTGATAGTCTGCTCGGACGAACCTCCCCTAGTTTACCACGCCCTGCCCCACCAGGTCAAGCAAGGCGTCCAAGAGAGGTTCCAGCTGGACGTCCACCGCGCGGAGCTTGCGGAGGTGGCTATGGTGTCAATATCCAGCAGGCTACTGTGGTCGTCGAAGGCGATGTCCAGCCGGGTCGTGTGTACGTCCTCCGGTTCCAGGCGCACCTCATCGAAAAGCGCCTCATAGTTTCCGCTCCCGAAGCTCTCAAAGGCCCGGCACCCACTGACCTACATCCTCCCGGCTGTCGCGGTGGTTGAGATCGACGGCCAATAGAGCCGATCCCGGCAGCCGCGCGCATTCCAGCGGCTTGTTCCCCGCTTCTCTCCCTTCCCTGTTCCGACGGAGCTATGCGCCCCTGGACGATGTGGATCCGACTGGTCATACCATTTTCGCGGACGATCATTCGAGCGAGCATCACCCGTCATCCGCATCCGGGTCCCGCATACCGCACAGCCTTCGGGCGACATGGCGCGTGAAAAAAGCGATGAATGGCCCCAAGCCCAACGCGCAGACAAGTGTACCCGATCCCAAAGTGCCGCCAAGCAAAAAAGTGACTGCTGTACAAAAAGAATCGGTGAATATGCGGCACCAGAAATAGGGTATCGGCGTCCGCTCGGCCAAGATGATGGAGACGGAATCGTATGGACTTACGCCCAAATCGGCGGTCTGATATAGCGAGGTGGCAAGGCTCAAAACAAGGACGCCACACCCCATGACCATCAGGCGGGAGAAAAACGTCTGGGGAACGGGCCAATGGGAATAGAGACATTCTGAAAAAAACGTGATCAGCGGCCCCACGGCAAACCAATTCACGAATGTGCCGACGCCGATATAGTTTCGTCCGAAAAGATATTCCAGGCAAAACCAAAGTGTGTTGACGAGGATCAAAACAATCGACAATTTGACCCCGGCGCGGTCGCTTGCGGCGATGACCATGGCCGTGGCCGGATCATTTCCCATACATGAGAACCGAAACAGAGCGACGCCAAGTCCCATGATAAAGATCCCGCCGAGCATGGCGATATAACGGCGTACTAAATTTGTGTGCATATCGTTTTCCTCAACATACTTTCATGCATAACAAACATGAGGGCCAAAACCGCTAATAGATAGAACGGGAACAACGAGATCGTAATATAGTTGGCGATCAGGCCAAACAGAGGAGGCATGAGGAAGGTCCCGATGTAGGCGCTGGCCATCTGTACGCCAATGACGGCCTGCGACCTGTCCGCGCCAAAATGCGATGGCGTGGCGTGGATGATACACGGATAAATAGGCGCGCACCCAAGTCCGATCAGGATCAGGCTTATCCATGCAGTTTTTTCCCGCGCGGAAAACAGCAACGTAACAGCGCCGACAGCGATCATGGCCTGACCCAAACGCACCATATTCGTGTCATTTAATTTCATCGTGATAAAGCCGCTGATCCCTCGGCCCACTGTGATACCAATGAAGAACAAGCCGGCAAACCGCGCCGCCGTTTCTTCCGCGTACCCCTTATGCAAAACAAGATAACTGCTGGCCCACAGCGCCGCTGTCTGCTCCACGGCACAGTAGCAGAAAAACACGGCCATCGTCTCCTTCGCGCCGGGAAGAGCCACGATCTCACGCAGCGATGACCCCTTTCCCCTGCCCTGGTCCCGCTCTGACCGGCGGTTTTCTTTCCATAGCGGCAAACTGCACACCAAAAGGAGCGTCAAGCCGATTTGTAACAGGGAGATATATCTGTACCCCATATTCCAGCCGCGTCCGCCGGACAGGGCATAGCTCATGATATACGGACCAATCGACGCTCCCAATCCCCACATACAGTGGAGCCAACTCATGTGACGGCTGGCATAATGCAGAGATACATAGTTATTGAGCGCCGCGTCTACACTTCCCGCGCCAAGACCGTAAGGGATGGCCCAAAGGCATAACAGCGCGAAGGAATGGCTGATAGAAAAACCAAACAGCGCGAGAGCCGTCATTCCTACACTGCCGACGGTGACGATCCCCACCCCAAACCTGCGGGTGAGCCGGTCGCTCAAGAGACTTGAAACCACCGTACCGGCCGCAATGATAGCGGAGATGATACCGGCGCTGGATACCGCCACTCGCAGTTCGCCGTACATGACCGGCCAGGCGGAGCCAAGCAAGGAGTCCGGCAAGCCGAGACTGACAAATGACAGGTAAATGATCGCCAATAAAAGACTGACCATATGTACTCCCCTCCTTATGTAGCAGAAAGTTTTATAAAAGAATATCGTCATTTGCATCTTGATTCAAGCTGTATATGGACATATAATATAACAAAACCGCCAAAGCGAGGGAAATGGTATGGCCTTGCAAGTGTGTGGACTGACGATGAACAGCACAAGACGCGAATTGAAAGCACATGGAACGGTGGATTTTCCATGTGCCGGTTATTCCAAGCTGTATACAGACAGAGCGGACGACGTGGTCTTTTGGCATTGGCATGACGAGATGGAGATCATGTATGTACGAACAGGGCGCCTGCTCGTCCGCATCCCCCAAAAGAAGTATCTTCTCAATGAGGGAGAGGCCGTTGTGGTGAATGCCGACGTTCTGCACTATGCGGCCGCCGACCCGCTGTGCAGGTTGGATTCCTTGGTCTTTTCCCCGGCGCTGATCACCGGGAGCGACCGATCCGTATACGCGCAAAAATATATCCTTCCGTTGACAAACTGTTCCGCGTTTGACGGGTACGTGCTCCGGCGCGAGACAGACGGGCCAGCCCTGCGAGCCTTTGTCCGCGCCTTTGACGCGCTGGCCAACGATACACCCGGCTTTGAATTCGCGGTCAGGGATGACCTGTCAAAGCTGTGCTTCGCGCTGTATCAACAGCTAAAGCCGACCTCCGGAGGCGATACGGGAGCGGGCCAAAACGACTTTCGTATGCGCGAGATGCTCGCGTTCATCCAGGAGAATTACGCCCGCGATATCACCCTGACGGACATCGCCGGGGCGGCCGGCGTCAGCGAAAGAGAATGTCTGCGCTGTTTTCAGCGGTCCATCCAGACCTCTCCCATGCAGTATCTTTTGAAGTATAGGATCATGCGGGGCGCGGCACTGCTTTTGGAGCACCCTTCCAGCACGATCTCCGAGGTCGCGATTTCCTGCGGCTTCAACAGCCCAAGCAATTTCGCGAAAATGTTCCGGCGGTTCTATCATTGTACGCCCAGGGCGTATAGAAGCACCGCGGGGGATCGTGACGGTCAAACGGAGGGGCAAATTGGCTGACGAGGCCGCGCGAAGCGCGGTATGTCGCTGGGGATAAAAAAGCCCCGGGGCTCTGATGGTCCCCGGGGCGCTTTTGTTGCTCCGATTTTACATTAGCTATAATAAATTATAAATGCTATAAAGCCTGGCTGGGCTGTCTTTGGGGATAGGCGCCCAGGATGTGGATGTAGCGTTGTAGGTACTTAGGGGGCGGTTGTCGGCATCGTAGGAGTGGGCGGCGACCAGGGTGTTCTGGAGCGTGGGCCGCGGATAGGCGCCCCCGGTCAGTTCAAACTGATATACCTCTTGCCCGTCTTTGTCTCCCGGCGTGTCCCCTTTCTTTCTGTCTGCTCCCGGATGCTGTCATCCACCTCCACCGCCTGGACGACCATCTCGCGGGCCAGCCGCTCCGCCTTCTCCCTCAGTCCCTCGTAGGTCAGCTCGCTTCCCCCGTCCCGGCCGCTGGCCATCATGTCATAGACCTCTCCCAGCCCGGCCTCGATCTCCCGGATCGTCATCCGGGTGCCGACCATATCCTTCAGCTTGGCCGCCTGGTCGTGGGTATCCGTCTGGTTGACCTTGATGTAGGTCTGTCCGTCCTCAGTCCTGGTCAGGTGGGCTTGCTTATACCAGTATTCCGCCCGCGCCTTCTGCTCCTTGATGGACGTCCGGAGCTCCCGCAGCTCCCTGATGTAGTCGCTGGGCTCCCGCGAGAACTCCTCCCCGCCGCTCCCCCGCTCGGTCAGGCTTCCCCGTCCGTCTCCTTCTCCTCGAAGTCCGGGCACTCCCCGTCTGTCACTTCGTTCGGGATCCAGGTCGGATACACCTCGCAGGTGAATCCCCCCTTGTGCTTTTTGCACTTGAGACACCTTGCCATGGTATTCCTCGGAATTAAGTTGTCCAGAGCCATTTTTCTGTTCCTCCTTCATATAGATAATAGGGGACCCATCTCTATCAGTATCCACCCGTTCCACCACAAATGTACTCTGACGCGGGAACACAATTTCTTGCTCCTGGTTATTTCCATATCCAGCCAAATCCCGGCCGCTCTCGCTCTGGATGACCAGCGTGACCCGCCCTTTACCCTCTATCTTGTAGCCGTCCTCGCTGGTGGAGGCCGAGGTGTAAGCTGGGTATCGAACAGAGTTTCCTGGCCTGTGTTCCGCCAGAAATTTCTCCAGCGCCTCCGGCCCCTGCATATTGAAGTCTATGCGGCGGTACACCTTCCCCCGATAGATCGGCAGCTTCTCCAAGGCCCTGTCCAGCGCCCGCATCATGCGGTCCTGGTTCTGATCCAATGGGCGTCCATCCATCAGCGCCGCGTTGAGTTTGTAGCTCCCGCTGCTCTTGTAGCTGAGGAGCGCCCACTCCTCTTCATCCGACAGCTGGCCCCCAATTTTGTCCTCTATTATACTCCCTGTCCCCGGCTTTTGCAACCCCTCTCCGATGAAACCGTCCTTCTCCCCCTCCCGGGAGTACCTGCCCTCCTGTGGCGGCCCCGTCTGCCGGTCGGTGGCCTGGGCGGTCTGGCTGTTGGCCTTTTGCGCGTCGGTCTGGGTCCCCACAAGCAGACCCAGAGCCTCCATCTCCCCCTCCCAGGTCGTTCCGGCAAAGATATTCATCCCGCCGTGCTGGTCGGCCGCGATCTCCTCCCAGAGATCCACGCCCTCAAGCCCGCCCAAGGCGGTGCTGTACACCGCTGCCAACCTGTCTGTCAGCTCAGGGCCGAGCTCCCGCTCCACCGCCCGCATGGTCTCCTCCGGGCTGACCTGTCCCTCGCGCACCAGCGCGTGATACAGTTCATGCCGCCAGAGCTGATAGGCGGTGTGTTCGGCGTGGTCGGCCCGGACGTAGACCTTGTTGCCCTTGATGTAGCCCCTGGCCTCCACCGTAACGCGCTCGCCCTGGTCGGTCTCGGTCTGGACGTGCAGGTTGCCGCCGGTAAACAGCACCAGTTCCATGCCATATTGCTCAGCCTCCGCCCTGGCCGCCCGAACGGCCTCGGTCTCACCTCCGGTGACCACCCGCACGCTGTCGGTCGTCACGCCGTCGGCGATCCCCAGCTCAGAGGAGCTTATCGCCCGGCCAACTTGGAGCGCGCCTGCGCCAGCGTCTGCCGGTCCCGCTCGATCTGCTCCGGCGGGATCGCCGCCTGGGCGGCCCTCCACTTGTTCAACTGCGACACCGGCACCCTCACCGTCAGCCCGTTGGCCGCCTTCGCGTAGACGTATGCTTCCTTCTTCATGGCTCACGCCCTCCTCACTGCCAAAGTAAAAGGGATAATCCTCCTCGGTCTGCGTCCCCTGGGTCTCCGGTCCCTGGATCTCCGTCCCGGCCCGCTCCGCCTCATCCATGGCGTCCAGCTGCCCCGCATTATAGGCCGCCTTGATCTGGTACTCGGTCAGCCCCGCCAGATTCAGCGGCCCGGCCAGCGGCGCCCCGGCCCGGCCCCGCTCGGTCAGTCTTCCCCGTCCGTCTCCTCCGGCCACGGGCCGTTGGCCTCTCGGAGATCCCACGCCTTCTCGAAGCACGCCTGGGGCGTCGGGTCCTCCGGCAGACTCTTGTACCATGTGAAGAACTCCTGGGCGTTCTCCTCCGTCTCCAGCGTCAGGCCCACGGCCACGGCTTCCTCGTTCGTCGCTTTGATCCTGCCCATCAGTCTCCCGATCGTAAACGCCGAATTGTCCGTGATCTCCATATTTTTTCCCCCTAATGATTCGATTGACTTTCCGTTGTTTCGTCGCCGGGTCGAGCCGTAGCGTAACATCAAATAGACCCAATCCATAGTTGCGGATAAGGTAGAACTGATCATGGGCGAACACATAGCCCCGCTCCGGGATGTCGCTCTCCTCCATCCCGGCATACTTCTGCATCTGGGCGCTTTGGATCTGCCGCCATTCCTGCCGTGTGGTCTTTATCATACCACGCCGCCCAGTTGAACGCAACCCCTCTCCGGTTCCCTTCCGCCGGATCTTCCCGTCCTTCTCCCCCTCCCGGGAGTACCTGCCCTCCTGTGGCGGGCGCGGCGGTCAGGAGCGGTCGGGGGGCTTTGGGGGATAGGCGCCCAGGATGTGGATGTAGCGGCGGCGGAGGACGTGATAGCTGCTCAGGGGCCGGTCGTCGGCGTCGTAGGAGTGGGCGGCGACCAGGGTGTTCTGGAGCGTGGGCCGCCGGCCCAGGGCGACGATGACCGGCGTGTGGCCCCAGACCCCCTCCCGGTACATCAGCTGGACGAAGTCCCCCGGCTCCAGCTGGTCCAGGTTGTCCACCTCCACCCTGTGGTCGGCGGATCAGTCTTATTACCTGAAATTCTACATCTTTCAGGTGGTGGAGGA
>CANRBW010000017.1 GCA_947628975.1 uncultured Oscillospiraceae bacterium
CAATTTCTCCTTCAAATAGGGATGGGTGATGGACTCCGCCAGCCGCTTTTGCCACGCGGACAGGAAAAGCTTTCTTCCCTCGCCGGTGAGCCAAACCGCCCCACCGGGCTGCCGGTCAAAATGCTCCGGCCGTAACACCCGGTTGTTGATGAGGGTGAGTACGAACCGGTCGGCAAACAGGGGCCGCAGCTCCTCCATCAGATCCAGCGCCAGGGAGGTCCGCCCCGGCCGGTCCCGGTGGAGGAAGCCCACATAGGCGTCCAGCCCTACGCTCTCCAGCGCCCCGGCGCAGGAATTGGCCAGCAGAGTGTAGGCAAAGGACAGCAGGGCGTTCACCGGGTCCAGAGGCGGACGGCGGGAGCGTCCGGTGAAGGCGAAGGTCTCCCGCTGGTTCAGAATCAGGGCGCCGAAGGCGTCGAAGTAGACGGCGGCGGTCTGGCCCTCCAGCCCCCGGAGGGAGTCCAGATCGGTCTCCTCCAGAAGGGCGGGCAGGCTGTCCGCCAGCAGGGAGGAGGTACGGCCCAGCTTTTCGTCATCCACCCGCATGGCGTGGTCCCGGCGGGTGCGCTCGATGCTCCAGCGGCCGTTGTAGACCTTGCCGAAGAGGAAGCACCGGGCGACGCGGCAGCTTTGGGCCGGGTCGTCCGCCGCCCGGTACTGGGTCCGGCGGAGCAGGACGTTGCCCGGATTCTCCCCGCAGACCCTGGCCAAAAACCGGCCCCTGGGGGTCAGAAAGCACAGGTTGATGCCCTCCCGGGCGCACTTGCCCATGAGGGCGGGGCTGGCCCCCTTGTAGGAGAAGCACAGAATGTTTTCCAGGGTGTGGAGGGGGAACTGCCCCCGCTTTTCCTCCCCGGAGAGCACCACCACCGTCTCGCCCTCCAGGGCCAGATAGCTGTCCTCGCTGAGGACGAACAGGGTGTTGAGAAATTTCCTCACGGCTCGTCCTCCTTTCCGGGCAGATGGCTGCGGAGCCAGGCGGCGGGGGACTGGACCTTTGCCAGCCGGGGCAGACACAAATCTTTCAGGGAGCAGGCGGCGCAGCCCTTGCCGGGCTTGGCCTTGGGGGTGTGTCCCCGGGCGTAGAGGGCGCGCATCTCGGCCAGCATGGACTCCACCCGCGCCCGCAGCGCCTTGTCCAGCGCCACCTTTGTGCGCCGCCGGGGTTCCCCATAGAACAGGCTGCCCTCCGGGATGGAACACAGCAGCATCTCCTCCAGGCACATGGCCTGGGCGCAGAGTTGGAGTTCGTCGGCGTCAAAGGGCTTGGGCTTGCCCCGCTTATACTCCACGGGGTAGGGGAGCCACGTCCCCTCCCGACCCGCCAGGGTCACCCCGGCGGGGTCCCGGTGGAACTCCACCACGTCGCAGACGCCCTGGACCTGGAGCCGGTGGGAGACGACCCGAAGGCCGCGGACGATCAGGGTATCGCCGCGGCTCTCGGTCTGTTGTTCATCGTGGGCGCGCCGGTGGAGCAGATCCCCCTCCACGGTGCGCAGGTTCTCCGCCCACTGCTGTTCGATGTGGATGAGGGCCCACTGGCGGCGGCAGAAGGCGAAATGTTGAAGGCCGGACAGGGCGAGGTACTCGTCCTCCGGCGGAGCGGTCACCCCATGCGGGTGCAGGTGACGCCGGCGGGCAGGGCCGCCTCGTCCACGGCCACGGTGTAATCGCCGTAGGCTCTGGGGCTGATGACATCTGCCTTTTTGGCGACGGTGACGGCGTCGAACAGCTTCCAGGCCGGGGCGCAGCCCAGCTCGGAGTCGTGCTTAAAGACGATCAGTTCCCGGACGGCCATCTTACCCCGGGCGGCGGATCGGTCATTCTCGAACATGTTCAGGATGGCCTGCCACAGCAGTTTCAGGTCGTCCTCGGAGAAGCCGGTGACCTTCCGGGCCAGGTTGGCGGAGACGTAGCCCTCGCAGCGGTAGAGGGCGTAGGGGACGATGTACTTCCGGCCCATCTCGGTGCCCTTCTTCTCCGCGTCGGCCTCGGTGGTGATGGCCACCCGGGTGATGGTGACCTCCTGGGGGACGATGGGGTCGATGCTCCGGGCGAAGCCAAGCTGCACCGGGCCCCGGATCTGGCCGCAGTTCAGGTTGTTCTTCACGAAGGTGGTCATGACGGCGCCGAAGGTGCGGATGTCAAAGAAGTTCTGACACATGAAATCCCGGACCTTCTCGTCCAGCGTGTCGTCCTTCTTCTTGGCCTCCTTGACGGTTTTCTCGTCAATATTCCAGTGGGCGAAGGCCTCAGCGTCGGAACGGTTCAGGGGCACGCCGTCCTTGATGTAGATCCGGTAGCCCGTCTCATCCTCCTTGGCGGTCTCCACAAAATTCCGGATCTTCCGCTTCAGGCACACGTCGGTGACCAGGCCGTAGCCGGTCTCCGGGTCGAGCCGGGGCATGTTGCCCGCGTCGGGGTCGCCATTGGGGTTGCCGTTCTCCACGTCGAACAGGATCACAAATTCATAGCGGTTCTTGATGGGGTCAGACATTTTCATTTCCTCCTTTATCCTTCTTTTCATAGAATTTCTGAACCTGATGGTAGTAGCCCAGATGGAAGGTCCCCTGGTCGGCCAGGGACAGCCGGGCGGGCAGGGTCTCACGGATGCGGTTTTCCAGATCGCCAATCAGCTTCTCATAGTAGACCCGCAGGCCCGTGTCCAGTTTGCGCAGATGGCTCTGGGACAGCTTGGTCAGCAGGGGGAAGATGGTGGCGGGGGTGGCACAGGCGCTGTTGAAATACTTGTCCTTAATGGTGGCGTTGATGCCGGGATTGGCGGTGGACTGGACCCGTTCCAGCACGGCGAACAGCCGCCCCAGCACGTAGGGAAGATGGTTGCTCTGGTCGTTGAGTTCCACGGTTAAGACCTCCTCTGGCACATTGAATTCTCTGTTTTTCAGGAAAAACGCTTTCAGAATGGCCGCCCGGCCGTAGGTGAGTTTACGTTCTTTTCTCCTCCCGTTTGCGTCTCGCTCATCTTGATCCGCCCGGATGCGAAGCATGGTCTGCTCCAGCAGGGAGACGGGGTAGGGCCCGTCGGACAGGACGGCCCGCACTACCGCCCCGGCCATGGGCGGAGACGCCTTCTTATCCCGGCTGTTTGGGTTGACTGTCTCGCCCAGCAGT
This sequence comes from uncultured Oscillospiraceae bacterium, assembly GCA_947628975.1. Classification (GTDB taxonomy): domain Bacteria; phylum Bacillota; class Clostridia; order Oscillospirales; family Oscillospiraceae; genus MGBC124762. Next base: position 3,133 of record CANRBW010000017.1, read on the forward strand.
TTCCACAGGGGCAGCGCCCCGTTTGTGACATAGGCGGGTTTGGTAATAGACAGCCGGTCGTAGTGGGCCTGCACGTTGGCAAGCATTTGGCCGAAGGTGCTTTGCAGGAAGAACCGCACGCTGAGCCTCGCGGCGTTGGGGGCCAGGCCCAGCACATAGAAGCGGTTCTCCGGCTTGAGCGGAACGCCGTTCACGTCCACCGGGTCGCCGTGGGCAAGAGACCGGACCGCGCTTCGCAGATCCAAATCAGTGATGACCTCCGATGTGCCGCCGAACATGGCGCAGGAGAACAGATCCTGGCACAGCGGCTCCGCGTCCTCCGCCCAGTAGACTACGGCGGTGTCGCCGATGTATTGGATATGCTGCCGGTCGGCAATGAGCCGGTTCAGCACCGCGCCGTACCGGAAGGCGGCGTCCTCGGAGACGGGGGAATTGAGCCCCTGACCAGTGTCGTCGGCCTGCTCGTGACCGTAGGATTCAAAGGCGGCGGCGTTGAAGGACACCAGCGACGCCCCGCTGGACTGGGCGCCCTGGACGCCCTTGATGGCGGGATGGAGCCGGGCGATGGGGGCCTGTCTGCCGCTGACCAGGCAGCGGCCGGACGCCGCCTCGGCGGATTGGGCCGCGCGGTGATCCTGCCACGCGGCGCGGACGGCAGGGTCGTCCTGGGCGTATGAATCCTTCACCCAGAAAACCAGGTTCGCGCCCTTTAAAATCTCCTCCAGATAGGGGAGAAGGAACCGATTTTCCGCCGCCTGCTCCGGCTGCCAGGAATCGAAGAACGCGCACACCGCCCGAGCGGCGGGGGAGTCCACCGGGCCCAGGATTTTCTGGTGCAGCTCCCTGGCCGCGTCAAAGCACTGGCGGGACCGTTCCGGTTTGCCCTTGCCGTCGATCCCCAGGAAGTACGAGCTGTTCTCACACAGAAAGTTGGCGGACACGCCGGAGGTCTTCTTGACCTGCTCGGGTACCTGCAAGGACTGGGGAATCTCCTTTTTGCCGCCCTCCGGCGTGATCTTTAGCGGGGTGACCCCGCAAAGTTCCCCCTGCTCGTCGATGTCCAGAGCGAAGGATACCTTGGCCACGCTCCAGCCGGGGGGCGTGATCTCTCCCCGCCGGGCCAGGGCGTCATAATAGCCGCACAAAGCCTGTAAGATCATCGCAGCACCTCCTTCCCCGCTACCTCCAGGACACCGTTGGTCAGTTCAGCCAGGAAGAACATGGGCTGGATGTCCTCGGGGTCGGAGTAGTCCATGTCAAAGAGCATCAGTCCCAGGGAGCGGCTCTCCGGGATCGTGGGCACCGGTCCGCCGGGCCAGGCCCGGAAGCGGGCGGGGAACTCCCGGCAGCCGAAGCAGGGCTGGTGATAGCACTGGCCCCGGTCCAGCCGCCGCCGGGCGATGTCGATGAACTTGCCCTCGTTGTCCGACGGGGCGGCCTTGTCGGTCATGGTGAAATGGGCGTCGATCACGTAGCGGACATCGGTCAGCACCATGGAGGCCCGCTGCTGGATGCTCTCGCCGGTGTAGATGGCCAGGGGCTTGTCCCCGCCGGTCATCACCGAGCGCACGTTGGAGGCCAGAATTTTGTCCTTGACCTCGTTGCGCCGGATGTTGGTGAAGGCGATGGGGTTCATCACATGGATGCGGTCGATGTGCCACCGCAGACCAGGGTGCCAGTAGATCGCCTCGATCAGCCCCCGGGCAGCGGAGGGCGTCATCACATCGTAGCTGACGCGTTCCACTTTAAGTTCCGGACGGGTGAACAGGGCGTAGTCACCCCACACCTCCACCTGGATTCCTTGGCTCATAGTCGGTCCACCTCGCTTTCTTGTTCAGGATAATTCTGGCATATTTTTAAGAGGGGGGCGGCCGGTTAAACCGGCCGCCTACTCTCGTCGCCTCCACCATGGTACAAGTCACCTCCGTTCTATTTTTGAAAAATGGAATGTAATGAGTAAGGATTTACTCCGATATCATAATAGCGGGAAAGCAAAGAATTGTCAATACTCTTTTGAAAAATCTGAAAATTCTTGCTTTCTCCCTCAGAGTAAGTATAATTGTACTGTAGTCACACTCCACAAGGGGTGCGTGGATTGAAATTGAAAAATGGATAGTAATGAGTAAAAGTCGCAGGGCAGGTGCTATGGCATCTGCCCTGCGGCTGTTTACATGAAGATACCAACCCCGCCGTCCACCAGCAGGGCCAGACCGGTGGATTCGTTGTACAGGGTCAGATCGGTCAGCACGGCCAGGTCGTCCTCTTGAATATCCAGTGCACCCCGGGCGTTGAGGGCGTTGAAGTGGTTTTCGTACACGTTCACGGAGAACTTCCCGGCCTTGCGGAGCAGGGCCCGGCTGCGCTCGCCGCTTTGCAGACGGGCGGCCAGCGCCTTGGCCTCCTCCGTGCGGGGGATGAGGACGGCGCGGGTGTTCTGGTCGATGAGGCGGAATTCTCGGGCCACCTCGGCAAAGGGGAAAGAGGGATGGTGCGGGTCCTGTACTCCATCCTCGAACCGGGGGACGATGCACTTGCTGTCGATTTCCTCTCCGCTGAACAGATGCAGGGCGGTGAAATAGCGCTCGATGGCCTCCGGCGTGTCCAGGGCAGGGCAGTCCCGGGTGACGGAGCGCATGACCTCCAGGGGCCGTTTCATGGAGTGGGGCAGGGTGGAGGCGTAGGCGCTGTCGGGCTGGAAGATGTACACGCGGCTGTCGTCCAGTGGGCGCTTTCCCTCCCGGTTGCACCGCCCGGCGGCCTGGACGACGGAGTCCAGCCCCGCCTCGGCCCGGTAGACGGCGGGGAAGTCCACGTCCACCCCGGCCTCGATGAGGCTGGTGGACACCACCCGGCAGGGGAGGCCCGCTGTCAGACGATCTTTGATGGTATCCAGGACTTCCCGGCGGTGTTCCGGCGTCATGAGGGTGGACAGGTGGAAGCTGGCCTCCTGATTCAACAAGCCGTAAACCGTCTGGGCCTGCTTGCGGGTGGATACGATGCAGAGGACCTGTTCGTGACTGTTGAGCCGCTGGGCCAGGTCCTCGTCGGACAGCTGACCAAGGTGCTCATAGCGCACCCGCTGAAAGACCTGGGTGGGAATTTCGGGGGCGATCTCCCTGGGGACCAGTTCCGGCGCGATGGCGGTAAACATGGGTCCCAGGGCGGGCTGGGTGGCGGTACACAGGACGCAGGACGCGCCGTAGTTCGCGGTGAGTTCCGCGATGGCCCGGACGCAGGGCAGCAGATAGGGCAGGGGAATGGTCTGGGCCTCGTCAAAGATGATGACGCTGTCGGCCAGGTTGTGGAGTTTCCGGCACCGGGATGGCTTGTTCGCAAACAGGGACTCGAAAAACTGCACCGCTGTGGTCACCACCACTGGCAGATCCCAGTTCTCGGATGCCAGCTTTTTCCGCTCCTTCTCCGGGTCCGGCTGGCCGCTCTCGTCGTCGCCGAAGTCCACATTGGAGTGGTGCTCCAGAACCGTGTCCTCCCCCAGGACCTTGCGGAAGGTGTCCGCCGTCTGTTCGATGATGCTGGTGTAGGGGATGACGTAGACGATCCGCTTTTTCCCGTGGGCTTTTGCGTGGCGCAGGGCGAAGGCCAGGGAGGAGATGGTCTTGCCGCCGCCGGTGGGCACCGTCAGGGTGAACAGTCCGGGGACCTGGGCGGTCCCGGCGTCCATGCAGGCCCGGAGAATATCGCAGCGGGTCCGGTTCAACTCTGACTTGGCGTCCCACCAGGGGGAGATGTAGTCCTCCAGCCGGGCCAGCAGCTCGTCCGTGGTGACATTACTGCCCCGGGGCGGGTGCGTCCCCCGCATGAAGGCCTCGGTGTCCAGGAAGTCCGCGTCCACCAGGCAGGAGAACAGCATCCGGACCCAGAACGCCATAGTGAAGCCGCCCCGGCCCAGGACTTTGGGCGGCCGGAACCGGACCCGCTCCAGCTGGATCTCGTTTGAGAAGTCTACATACGGCTCCACCGGCCGCTTGAGCCGCCCGCTCAGGGTGGAATCAGAGAAGGCGTCCCCCTTTCCGCCGCCGTCGGGCAGGCCGCCATGGTGGCCTGCCACACAGTAGGCGGCAAGCCAGCCAAAGTATTTGGCGATCTCCTGGGCCCCGGCGGTGGAGTGGTCGGTCTGGATGTTCTCCCCCAGGATGCGGCGCTGAAAGGCGCGGGAGTACTTCCCAATGTCGTGGGCCAGTCCCAACTGGCGGGCCAGTTCTTCCGCCCCGAAGGGCGCGGCAAAGGAGGCACACAGTTCCGCTACATTTCGGTCGTGCTCCAAGATGCTCTGTTCCCGGCCATCTTCTGCGCGATGTGCAAGGTGCATTTTAAACCTCCTTAAACTTTGATAGTTCAAAGTCTATCAGAAGATGGGTCCTATAAAACGGACTGATCTTTTCATTTTAGCGCCGCTCCAATCAACCTCTCCGTCTGGTCGGCCATAAACAGGGGGATATTCAGTACGTCCCCGTCCAGCTTCAGGTTGTCCAGCGAGAAGCGGATGCGCAGTTTGACCTCCTCCGGGAACAGTTCCTTGAACTTCCGCAGGCTCTTGCTGGCGGTGTTGGCCTCGGACTTGACCTCCACCGGGAAGATGTCGTTCTCCCGCTGGATGAGGAAATCCACCTCATAGGGCGGGTTGTTCTGGCTCCAGTACCGGGGCAGCACCTCGAACTGCGTGACCAGCGTTTGCAGCACATAGTTTTCCGTCAGGGCCCCCTTGAACTCCGTAAAGAGCCGGTTGCCCTCGCCGAAGGCGGTAGGGGCCAGTTGCGCCAGGCGCCGGAGCAGGCCCACATCCGCCAGATAGATCTTGAACGCGGACAGGTCGTCGTAGGCGGACACCGGCAGCCGGGGCGCGGCGCTGCGGTAGACTTTGTGCACCAGCCGGGCGTCCACCAGCCATTGCAGGGCGTCCTCATACTCCCGGGCGCGGGCGCCCTCCTTCACGACCTTGTAGATGAACTTCTTGTTCTCCCTGGCCAGTTGGGAGGGGATAGACTTCCAGATCATGGAGATCTTCGGGAACTCCTTCACGTCCGGGTGCTTGGCAAAGTCCCGCTCATAGGCCCCGATGATGTTGGAAAGGGCCTCCTGCATGGCCTCCACGTCCCGCTCCTGGGTCCACATCAGCACCGGCTCCGGCATCCCGCCGGTGACGTAGTACATCTTGAGTTTTTCTGTCAACGGATTGAAAAAGGCATCCGGGATAGGCTCGATGGTCTCCACGCTGTCCAGATAGGCCGCAAGGTTTTCATCCCCGTTGGCCAGCAGAAACTCCGTGAAGGTCATGGGGTCCATCTGCATGAAGTTGACCTTGCCCACCGGGAAAGAGGATGGCTTGGCCAGGGCGATGCCCAGCAGGGAGCCGGCGCAGGCGACGTGGTACTGGGGCGCGTTCTCGCAAAAATACTTCATGGAGTTGATGACCTTCGGGCAGTCCTGCACCTCGTCGAAGATGATGAGCGTCTTCTCCGGCAGGATCTTCTGCCCGCTGGCCAGCATCAGGTTCTGCAAGATGCGGTCCACATCCTTGGTGGTCTCGAAGAACTGCCGGTACTCCTCGTGCTCGTCGAAGTTGAAATAGGCAGTGTTCTCGTAGTACCGCCGGCCAAATTCCCGGAGCGCCCAGGTCTTGCCCACCTGCCGCACACCCTTGAGGATCAGGGGCTTGCGGTGGTTGGAGTTTTTCCATTTCAGCAGGTCGTTCAGGATCAATCGTTCCATAGGGCACCTCATCACACTTTTACATGGGTTTTTATGCGAATCAATCACACTTTTATTTCATTATATGCTGATACAATGGAAAAAGCAAGCAGAATTTGGGTAAATTTCATTGACAAGGCGGGTCACAGGGACGGAAAGTCCCTGTCATGTTGAATTGTGGGCCCACAATTCGTTGCTTGTTAAGACAAAACCGCACTCCATAGAAGCAATTCACACAAAGGTCTGGACTTTCCGCGCCCTGACTTCCGGCTTACATAAAGAATAAGCTGGGAGGTCACCGTAATGAAAACACGCGAACACTTTGACCTGCATGTTGGGATTCCAACCACTCGGGAAGTCAGGGCCAGCCTTGGGGAAACGAAAACGACGTATATCCGCCAAGAGAATCAGGACTATCCGTACGGGGTTTCCAACTATCCTTTTGGAATGGATCGCCCTTCACAAGATATTGGCCCTGAGAATGTGGCCGGTTCCGTCTACGCCCAACTCCAGGTGTGGGGCGAATCGGGCGGATTTTTAAGTGAATCAATAGAAGGACCTTTCCAGCCCGCCATACATTGCCCCTGCAAAGCCACATAAGAGTTTTGCAGGGGACTTTTACATTTTGGGGAGAAAACAGGGCTATATATAAATAACTAAATAAATCACCTGCTGAAAAAGAGTAATACATACATAGCAAAAGATGCGGATAAGCGCCAAGTCAGAAAGGAAGGAGGTGCGGAGATGGTTTTGTCTTAGCAAGCATCGCCGCTGTGATACCACATCGGCAGCTTGTCAGGGGGTGCCCTTGAACCCCGAGAGATCTTGTGATTTAGAATTGTCTAAAATCATGGACCGGAGCCAATACTCAATCATGGAGAACATTGGTATATCAGCAGGAGGGAAAAGAAAGGAGCAAAATGACCAACCAGCAAAAGCGAAGTATTATGGCAGAGGAGATCTGGCTCAACTACTACAATAACTATCTGTATGAGCACCAGGTGATCACGGAATGGGAGCACACAAAGATGTGCAATGAGATCGCCATCCACTGCGACCGAAAACGCAAGAGAGCGGAAAAGGATCGGGAGCGGTGATTTTCTCTGCGGAGCGCAGTCTTGCGCTCCTACATAGCTTGCTGTGCGGCAAACCGAAAAGATGCCCGGCTTCGCTGCCGGGCATCTTTTCCTTGACAATTTTGATATTCTTTATATAATAAATGTAAAGATGATATAACGAACTTTTGGAGGCACGACCATGGACATTCACACCGCCCGGCAGCAGCTGCGGACGCGCTCTGTCTACGACCTGCCCATGCGGGTGACCTTCTACGCCCGGGTGTCCAGCGAGAAGGACGAGCAACTCAACTCCCTGGAAAACCAGATCAGCTATTACAGCGACTTCATCAAGAAGAACCCCCACTGGACCTATGTGGAGGGGTACATTGACGAGGGGCTGTCCGCCGCCACCACGAAGAAGCGGGAGAGCTTCCACCGCATGGTGGAGGACGGCAAGGCGGGGAAATTCGACTTCATTATCACCAAGGAGATCACCCGGTTCGCCCGGAACACCCTGGACTCCATCCAGTACACCCGGGAGCTGTTGAACGCCGGGGTGGGCGTCCTTTTTCAGAATGACGCCATCAACACCCTGGACGAGGACAGCGAGCTGCGCCTCACCATCATGTCGGGCATCGCCCAGGACGAATTGCGGAAGCTGTCCAGCCGGGTGAAGTTCGGCCACGCCCAGGCCATCAAGAAGGGAGTGGTGCTGGGCAACAGCCGTATCTTTGGCTACCGCAAGGACGGTGGGCGGCTGGTCATCGACGAGGCGGAGGCCCCCATGGTGCGGGAGCTGTTTGAGCTCTACGCCACCGGGCGGTACTCCATGAAGCAGATCGAGACGCTGTTCTGGGAGAAGGGCTACCGCAACCACAACGGCAAGAAGATCGCCCACACCACCATGTCCGGGATGATCAGCAACCCCAAATACAAGGGCTACTACGTGGGCAACAAGGTCAAGGTCATGGACTTCTTCACCAAGAAGCAGAAGTTCCTTCCCCCGGAGGAGTGGGTGATGTTCAAGGACGAGACGGGGCAGATCGTCCCCGCCATCGTCACCGAGGAGCTTTGGGACAAGGCCAACAAGGTACTGAAGAAGCGCAGCGAGGATGTGAAGGCCCGCCAGGGCATCTGCAACCACGGCAATCTGCTCACCGGCAAGCTCTACTGCACCCACTGCGGCGCCGCCTACTACCGGCGGGACAGCGTAGACCGACTGGGCCGCAAGAACAGCAAGTGGGTCTGCTCCGGCAAGATCAAAAACGGGGCGGAGTCCTGCCCCTCCTTCGCCATCTACGAGGAGGAGCTGAAGCCGCTTCTGCTGGACGTGTTCCGCGAGACAAAGGGGGACGCGGAAACCTACCTGGAGGAGTATGTGGCGCTCTACACCGCCCAGGCGAGGGAGGAGGATGTGGGGCCGCGGATCGAGGCCCTGCGGGGGCAGATCGACCTGGCCCAGCGGAAAAAGAGCAAGCTGCTCACCTACAACATCGAGGGGAAGATCACCGACCGGGACTTCCTCTCCATGAACCGGGACTGCGATCGGGAGATCGCGGAGGCCGAGCGGGAGATCTACGAGCTGGAGGAGAGCCAACACTCCGACCAGGCGTTCAAACAGCACATCGACGCCATCCGCCGGGTGCTCCGGGAGGCCCAGCGGGACGCCGCCCAGGGGATCGTTACCAAGGAGTTCGTGGATCGGTATATCGACAAGATCTTCGTCACCCCGGAGGAGGACGGCTCCCTCCGGCTGGACATCCGCATCCTCACCGGCGAGAGCACCCAAAAATTCCTCCAGAAGCTCGTGCGCCGCGCGGGACACATCACGCCCCCTGACCCGCGACCAGACGAAAACCTAGTAGCCGCAGGGGTTCCAGCCCCCGCAAGTTCTACGGGTCACACGTTCAAGAAGATGATCGAGGCCTATGAGAACGGCCTGAAGTAAGCTGGCGCGTAACGGCGGACACAAAAAGGCCCTCTGGAACAGGACTCTGTTCCAGAGGGCCTTTGCCCTGTCGGGAGGCGGCCCGTTTAGGGCGGGGTCAGCCGTAGAAGGCGTGGCTGCCGATGGTGAACAAGAGGCTCTTGTTCCGGCTGGCCCAGAAGGACTTGCCCACGCCGTTGAACCAGTACGCCCCCGGCACCACATCCGCCCCGTCCATGGCCAGTTTGGCGGCCAGGATGGCCTCCGCCTTGGGGGTGGCGTTGGTGGCGCCGGAGAACTGGCCGGGCTGGTAGATCACGCCGGAGACGCTGTCGGCAAAGCCCGCTCGGGAGCCGGCCTTGACCCGGTTGAGGATCACCTGGGCCACGGCGATCTTGCCCAGGAGGGGCTGGGTGCCGCCCTCATGCTGGACCACGCGGGCCAGCAGGTCCAGGTCCCCGGCGTTGTAGAAGGCGTCCCCCGGCGCCAGGGGCTGGCCGGAGGTCAGGTGGACCCCCTGGGCGTCCCAGGTCAGCTCCGCCCCCAGGGCCTTGGCCAGCACCCGGACCGGCGCCAGCAGGGCGCTGTCCTGGGGGTGGACCCGCAGGCCGCCGGCCACATAGAGGTAGCGGTCGTTACAGACGAGATACGGCCGGCCATAGCGGGTCAGCAGGGTGAAGCCGGGGCCGGTGTAGACCACATCGGCGTCCCCGCCGGCCCAGGAGGAGACGGCCTCCGGGCACAGGGCCTGGACCACGGAGGTCACCGAGACGTAGGTGACCCCGGCGTCCAGGATGGAGTGGGCGTCCGGCACCTCCTGGCCGTTGACGAAGATGGGGAACTGGTTGACCACCCCCGGCGCGGCCTCCTGGACCGGCTCCTGGACGGGCTCCTGGACGGGCTCCTGGACCGTCTCCTGAACGGCCTCCGGGGCCGTCTCCTCCGGCTGGGGAGCGGAGGTCTCCGCCGCCGGAGGGGCCGCCTGGGGGTCGGCCTCCTGGGACCAGGCCGCCAGGGGATAGCTGGCCACGGTGACCAGGGAAAGGATCAGACTGAGCAAACGCTTCTTCAAGCAGGACCCTCCTCTGAAACTTGTTGTTACTAAATTGTAACCGATTTTCCACGAAAATGCAACCCCTAATTTTTTAAGGGAATAATCAGACAACTCACAGACTTCTGTTGATTTTTTCCTCTGTGTCCGTTATAATAGTCCGTGGGCGCGTCCCGCCGGGGGGACCTGGCGGCGGACCGCCCGCGCGGAGAGAGAAAAAAGAGGAAAGGGAAGGATCGGTATGGCACAGGACAGACGTGTGGTTCGGACCAAGGCCGCGCTGACCAGGGCCCTGTTTGAGCTGTTGGGGGAGAAGCCCTTCTCCAAGATCTCGGTGACGGAGCTGGCCCAGCGGGCGGACGTGGACCGCAAGACCTTCTATCTGCACTACCGCTGCGTGGAGGAGATCTTGGAGGAGTTCTACGAAGACACCATCGGGCGGCTCCAGAAGGAGCTGGGGCGGTCGCCCGCCTCGGGGGACATCTCCCAGTTCCTGCGGGCGGTGAACGGCGTTCTGGCCGAGAAAATGCCCCTGTACCGCCGCCTGGCCCAGGGGTCGGGTTATACCTATTTCATGGAGCGCATCCGGGCCATCCTGAAGACCACGGTGGAGGACGCCCTGCGCCTGCGGGGCTGTGCCGACGAGATCCAGATCCGCATCTGCGCCGAGGTGTACGCCGCCGGGGTCATGCGGGCCTATCTGGAGTGGCTCAAGGGCGACCTGCCCCTGGACGAGGAGCAGTTCGCCCAGCGGGTGGGCCTGGTGGTGGACCGGGGCCTGGGGCTGTGAGCCGGGGCGTGCCGACAGAGGGGAGCGATGGAGAATGATGAAGGTCCTGTACCTGCTCAACCACGCCGGAAAGGCCGGGACGGAGCGGTATGTGGAGACGCTGGTGAAGTATCTGGGGGGCGTCCGGGTGGAGCCCTATTTCGTCTACAACGAGGGGGGCCTTTTGGCCGAGCGGATGGAGGCCATGGGGGTGCCCACCCGGCAGCTGCCCATGGCCAGCCGCTTTGACCGGAAGGCGGCCAAGGCCCTGGCGGAGCTGTGCCGGGAGTGGGACATCGACCTGGTCCACTGCCACTACCTCCGGGAGAACTACATCGCCCTGCTGGCCAAGGGCTACAACAAAAAGATCCGGGTGGTGTACACCAACCACTTCATCCTGCCCAACGACTTTGTCACCCGCCTGTCCAACCGTCTGCTGGACCGGAGGCAGGACCAGATGATCGCCGTGTGCCACAAGGGCCGGGACCAGCTGATCCGCAACGGCTGGAGCGGGGAGCGGATCCAGGTGGTCTTCAACGGCGTGGACCCGGCGGCCTGGGCGGGGGAGGGGTCCACCCTCCGCGCCGAGTTGGGCATCCCCGAGGGCCGCTTTGTCATGCTCTGCGCCTCCCGCTTCGCCCACGACAAGGGCCACGCCTACCTCCTGCGGTCGCTGAAGCGGCTGACCGAGCTGAGCGACGTGCCCTTCACCATGGTCCTGGCCGGGGACGGGGAGCTGCTGGAGCCGTCCAGGGCCCTGGCCGGGGAGCTGGGGCTGACGGAGGAACAGGTGCGCTTCATCGGCTTTCGCAAGGACATCAAGAACCTCTACAAGGGCGCCGACCTCTACGTCAACTCCTCCCAGCACGAGGCCCTGTCCTTCCTCATCATCGAGGCCATGGCCGCGGGCCTGCCCTGCGTGGTCACCGACATGGGGGGAAACCGGGACATCCTGGAGGGGCCGGACCAGGGGGGGTTGCTGGCGGTGTACGACGACCCGGACTCCATGGCCCGATGCCTGAAGCGGTTTTTGGAGGACCCGGACTTCACCGCCCGGTGCCGGGAGAACGCGAAGAAGAACATCGACCGGCGCTTTGAGATCCACGCGCTGGCGGAGGACACCTATCAGGTCTACGAAAAGGCGGTGGCGAGATGAGCCTATCCACAAGCAGTGTGCTGTGCCGCTGGCTGGCGCGGCTGTGGCAGACCCTGCGGGCCCTCTGGGCGGACAGCGCCCTGGGGGGCTGGACCCACCGCCGGCGGCTGGGCCTCCAGACCGCGGGGGCGAACAGCCGGGTCTGCGCCGTGGCCGTCCGCCGGGGCGCGCTCCGGCGGAGCTGGACGGACAGCCTCTTCCGGCGGGGCCTCTCCGCCCTGTTTGACCTCCCCGTGGCGCTGGCCAGGGGGATCTACCGCCTGGGGCGGCGGTGCTGGGACGGGAGCCTGGTCTTCCGGGCGGTCACCGCCCTGGGCCGGGGGAGCTGGCTGTTGGTGGGCCTGCTGGCCCTGGTGATGCTGGTGGCCCCCCATGAGCGGTGGGACAATCTGTACGCCTTCCTGGGGGCGGCGGCCCTGGTATTGCTCTACGCCGTGGGCTGCGCGAACCGCCAGGGCAAGACCCTGGAGGTGGGGCGGATGGGCCCGTGGTTCGCGCTGTACTTCCTGTTCATCACCCTGGGGCTGGTGACCTCTTTGAGCGTGGCGCTGTCCCTGCGGTTCTATCTGTTCCACCTCACCGGCTTCTTCCTGGTCCTGGTGGCGGTGAGCGCGGTGGACGACCGCCGCCAGCTCCGGGCCCTGCTGGTCTGCGCGGCGGTGGGGCTGACGGTGGCCGCCCTCTACGGGTGCTGGCAGGGCTATACCGGGGTGGAGGTGGTGGCCAATCAGCAGGATATGCTGGTCAACGCCGGGATGCCCGGCCGGGTCTACTCCTTCTTTGACAACCCCAACAACTTTGCCGAGCTGCTGGTGATGTTGGCACCTTTGACCTACGCTCTTTTCCTGAATGCCAAGACCTGGCGGGGGAGGGTGGGAGCGCTCTTCTCTTTCGGGGCTTGTGTGGGGGCCCTGGGCTTTACTCTGTCCCGCTCGGGCTTCCTGGGCTTTGCTCTGGCAACAGTGGTTTTCATCGCCTTCTGTAACTGGCGG
>CANRBW010000018.1 GCA_947628975.1 uncultured Oscillospiraceae bacterium
CCCACCCGCCCCTGAAAGGTACAGCAGAGAACAGCGCCTATCCTTGCGACGCACAGCAGACGTACAGCGCCTATCCTTGCGACGTCCAGCAAAGAACACCGCCTAGCCCTGCAAAGTTATCGCAGAGACGTTGCTGGAAGCCTGAAATCCCGCCCGCCCCTGCGAGAGACAGCAGATGACAGCGACTTGCTCTGTAAGATACAGCAAACGTACACCGTCTAGCCCTGCGACCATACAGCAGATGACAGCGCCTGGCTCTGTGACGCGCGCCGGCTGGTTCCGCAAAAAAGCGCCGTTTCCTTTGGGAAACGGCGCTTTTTGTTGGCGCTTGGCGGGTCAGGCGAAGTGCTTTTTGATGATGATGTCCACCTTTTTCCCCTTGACCCCCACCACCACGTCGTCGGCCAGGTTGGCGATGATGGACTTCTCCAGCTCGTCCCAGGCCTCGGTGTCGCCGGTGGCGTTTTCCTTGTAGCTGTTGAGGGACCAGGAGCTGACGTACATACTCTCCACCGCGGAGCCCATGTCGTAGAAGTTGTAGATCCCGGCCTCCGCCCCCAGGCGGGAGCCCTCCGCCAGGTCCACCAGCATATTGGCCGCCACCAGGCGGATCTTGCTCAGGACCCCTTTCCCGGCGGCGTTCTTGCCGGAGGTGGAGAGGGCGATGACCGCGTCCCGGTCGGTGGCGGAGATGCTCTTGGAGCGGATGGAGGCGTGCAGGGAGAAGTCCGGGCCGTCGGTCTCGATCCAGAAGTCGCCGGCGCCGATCTCCAGCAGCTCCGGCAGCATACTCACCAGCTCCTCCGCCAGGAGCCGGAGGTGGAGCGCCTGCTTCTTGTTCAGGCCGCCGTACTGGGCGGCCTTGTCCACCTGCTGGAAGATGGCGGCGTAGGTGGAGGTGTCACAGCTGATGGGGCAAATGTCTGTTTTCATTGGGTATCCCTTCCCTTTGGCTTATGGGTGGGCACGGCGGGGTCACTCCAGGGTGAACACGTCGGCGAAGCCGGTGATGTCAAAGACCTCCCGGATCATGTCGTTGACGCCGGTGATGGTCAGCGGGCCCTTGGTGGCCATGGCGCTGCGGGCCTTCATCAGGACCCGAAGACCGGCGGAGGAGATGTATTCCAGCGCGCTGCAATCGATGCGCAGCCCGGTGGCGCTGCCCAGGGAGTCCTCCAGACACGCCATCAGCTCCGGCGCGGTGACCGCGTCCAGCCTTCCGGCCAGGGCGATGGTCACCGTTCCCTTGTCCACCGTGGTGTTGATGGTCATTCGCGACGCCTCCTTGCTGAAGTGTTGCCTATGGATTATATTGACACGAATCCGCCCCCATGTCAACCATTTTCTGTCCCGGCCTTTCCAAACGGCAAGGTTGACGACCCAAACGACCTTGACCTTTTCCGGAATTTTTACTATGATAGTAGGTAAATTTCCCAAGCGCATCCACATCATTTCGAAGGAGGAACTCTCTTATGGAAAGCAAGCTGGCGGACGGCGTTCTGACCGTCCAACTGCCCGCCAGGATCCACTCCGACAACGCCGCCGAGGTGGAGGAGGCCCTGTTCGCCCTGGTGCGGGAGAGCGGCGCCACCGCCGTGGAACTGGACGCGGCGGGGACCCAGTACATCTCCAGCGCGGGGCTGCGGGTGATCCTGAAGTTGAAAAAGGCCCTGGGGGAGACGAAGGTGACCCACGTCTCCCCGGAGGTGTACGACACCCTTCAGGTCACCGGCTTCACCGAGATCCTGGCCGTGGAGCGGGCCATCCGGGAGATCTCGGTGGAGGGGTGCGAGAAGATCGGCGAGGGCATCGCCGGGGTCATCTACCGCCTGGACCGGGACACCATCGTCAAGCTCTACAAGAAAATGTCCATAGACCGCATCCGCCGGGAGATCGAGATCGCCAAGCAGGCCTTCATCAAGGGGGTGCCCACCGCCATCTCCTACGACATCGTCAAGTGCGGCGAGCGGTACGGCGTGATCTTCGAGCTCATCGACTCCTCCGTGCTGGCCGCCGCCATCATGGCCGAGCCGGAGCGGTTCGACCACTACGCGGACCAGTTCGTGGCGCTGGCGAAGACGGTCCACAGCACCATCTTCAGCGACGTGACCTCCGTCTGGGTCAACGACGTGTACAAAACGGACCTGGAGCTCATCCGGGACCGCCTGACCGATCAGGAGTGGCAGGGGGTCATGGACTTCCTCGACCTGATCCCCCGGCGGGACACCATGGTCCACAACGACCTCCACGCCCGGAACGTGATGCTCCAGGGGGGCGAGCTGCTGCTCATCGACATGGACGACGTGATGTACGGCCACCCCATCTTCGACCTGGGCGGCGTCTACGACGCCTACGTCTCCTACAAGACCGCCCCGCCCGAGTTCAAGGTGACCGAGTTGGTGGGCCTGAGCGCGGAGATGTGCGACAAGTTTTTGGACGCCTTCCTCCACCGCTACTTCCCCGGCCGCTCGGAGGAGGAGCTGGCTGTCATCGTCAAGGGCATCCGGGCGGTGGGGCTTTTGCGCAGCGCCCGTTCCCGGCTGTTTTTGAGCATAGGCGTCCCCTTGGAGATCCTGTACAACGTGGCCACCGAAATGATCCGGGGGCAGGTCCTCCCCCTCACCGAGGACCTGCGGGCCGCCATGGCCCTGCTGGGCAAGGAGGGGTAAGGTGGAACACCAGTATGAAAACGGCCGTCTCACCGTCCGGCTGGGAGAGCGGATCGACTCGGTCAACGCCCCCGCGGTGGAGGAGGAGCTTCTGCGCCTGCTGTCCACCACCGGCGCGGAGGAGATGGACCTGGACGCGGAGAAGACGCGCTATCTCTCCAGCGCGGGGCTGCGGGTGATCCTGAAGCTGAAAAAGCGGACCCGCGCCCTGCGGGTGGTCCAGGCCGCCCCCGCGGTTTACGACGTGCTGGAGCTCACCGGCTTCACCCATATGCTCCCGGTGGAGCGGGCCCTGCGGCGGGTCTCGGTGGAGGGCTGCCCAGTCCTGGGGGAGGGCGGCTTCGGCGTCGTCTACCGGCTGGACCGGGACACCATCGTCAAGGTGTACAAGTCCGCCGGCCTGGCCGACATCCGCCGGGAAATCGACTTCGCCAAGCGGGCCTTCATCAAGGGGGTGCCCACCGCCATCTCCTACGACGTGGTCCGCTGTCAGGACCGGTACGGCGTGGTGTTCGAGATGGTCCGCTCCGATATGCTGGCCACCCGCATGAACGCCGAGCCGGAGCGATTCGACGCCTACATGGACCAGTATGTGGCGCTGGTCCGCCGGGTCCACGCCACCGACTTCAGCGACGTGGACTGCCCCCGGGCCGGGGCGGCGTATGTGGAGCTGTTTGGGCGGACGGTCAAGGACCTCCTCACCCCGGAGGAGTGGGAGGCGTTTTTGGCCCTCATCGCCGCGGTGCCGGAGCGGGACACCATGATCCACGGGGATATGCACGCCAAGAACATCATGGTCCAGGACGGGGAGCTGCTGCTCATCGACATGGACGAGTTGATGCGGGGCCACCCCATCTACGACATCGCCGACATCTACTACGCCTACCGGGACCTGCCCAGGACCGGCCGGAGCCAGCAGTATCTGGGCATGGACGAGGCCATGTGCGCCCGCCTGCTGGACGGCTTCACCCGGCGGTATTTCGCCGGGCTCGACCCAAAGACCCTGGAGACCGTCCTGGCCGGCGTGGGGGCCTTCGCGTCCCTGCGGGGGGTCCACGCGGTGCTGGTGGCGCTGTTCACCGGCGGCCGCCGGTCCGCCGACCCCCAGGCCCGCCTGGCCCAGCTGGTCCAGATCCTGCGGGCGGACGTGCTGCCCTACCGGGATGCCGTCGCCCAGGCGGCCCAACTCATGTAAAGGAGCGATAACCATGAACCGCAAACTGACCCGCGGGGCGGGACTTCTCCTGGCGGCCGCCCTGCTTCTCCTCCCCTCCTGCGCCCGGCAGGAGGACGACCAGGGACAGACCCCGCCGGAGCAAACACAAGGAGAGACGACTGTGATTTCCGCTGAGACACAAAAGATCGACCTGGAAGGCGTGGGCAACGCCCGGCAGCTGGGGGGCTATCTCTGTGCCGACGGCCGGCGGGTGAAGGACGGGGTCCTGCTGCGCAGCGGGGCGCTGAACGCCCTCACCGAGGCGGGGGCCCAGACCCTGGCGGAGCAATACCACCTGAGGTACATCTTCGACTTCCGGATGCCCTCCGAGCGGGAGGCCCAGCCGGACGTGGAGGTGCCGGGGGCGGAGAACCTGTCTCTGTCCGTGTTCTCCACCGCCATCTATGGGGAGAAGATCCCGGGGGAGCTGCGGGAGGCCATGGCCTCCGGGGACCAGGGGCAGGTGGCGGTGACCCTGGCGAAAAACCAGGGGCTGACCACCATCTATGAGAATATGCTCCTCACCGAGGAGGGCCAGCAGGCCTACGCCGCCTTCTTCCGCACCCTTGTGGACGACGTGGCGGAGGGGGAGGCCGTCCTGTGGCACTGCACCCAGGGCAAGGACCGGGCGGGGATGGCCTCGGCGCTGCTGCTCTACGCCCTGGGGGCGGACGAGGCCACCGTCAAGGCCGACTACCTCCTCACCAACGACTTCTACCCCGACCTCATCCAGCAGAGCACCCAGCGGGCCCAGGCGCTGGGCCTGACCGAGGAGGAGACCCGGGAGTTCGTGGCCCTGGCCGCGGCGGTGGACGAGGGCTTCTTCGACGCCGCCATGGACAGCGTCAGGGAGAACTACGGCTCGGTCCAGAGCTACCTGGAAAACCAGCTGGGGCTGTCCCCGGAGGACCAGACCGCCCTCCGGGACAAATTCCTGGCGTAGTTCACCCCACCCAGGCGGGCGGCCCAGCCGCCCGCCTTTTTTCCGCCCTCACGCGGTACATCTGCTGGACGTATCGAGGCTAGGCGCGGTGTACGTCTGCTGTGCATCGTAGGACTAGACGCTGTCATCTGCTGTGCGTCGCGTGGCTAGGCGCTGTGCATCTGCTGTATCTCGCAGGGGCGGGTGGGCTTTTGGCTTCCAGCAACCGGTCTGCGATAACCTTGCAGGGCTAGGCGGTGTTCTCTGCTGCATCTTGCGAAGATAGGCGGTGTTCTCTGCTGGACGTTTCAGGACTAGACGCTGTCATCTGCTGTCTCAAACAGGGGCGGGTGGGCTTTCAGCTTCTGACGGGACAGGCGCTCATCCTGCCACGGGCAGGAGGGCGGTCGCCTCCGGCGGGGCCAAGACCATTTCTCTTTTCTCTGCGGAGAAAAGAGAAACGGTCCTGGACTCCAAAGAGAAAAGAGTGGGGCTAGGGTCGTTCCCGCCTACGCTAACAGGTCGGCGACCCGGAGGACAGGACTGCGCCAGCAAGCCGCCGCCTCCGGCGGCACAATGTGGGACGGTGACGGAAGTGGTCCTCTCATAACGCCCGCCGCGGCCGCCTCTGGGTACTTGGTTGGCAGCGCATAAAAGACCGGGCGAGGGCCCGCACCGTTCAGCGGCTGACGCCTCCAGGCCAGCACCACCTAACCCACCTCCCAGCCAAACGCCAGAGGCGGCCGCGGCGATTGTTAAAAGAGTAGTGCGTTCGTCACCGTATCACATTGTGCCGCCGGGGGCGGCGACCTGCTGTGCCAGTGCAAGCCTTCCGGGCCGCCGAGCTGTTAGCGTAGGCGGGAACGATTCCAGCCCCATTCTTTTTCTTTTGGCATCCAAAACCGTTTTCTTTTTCTTCGCAAAGAAAAAGAAAATGGGTTTGGCCCCCGCGCCGGGGAGGCGCGACCCTTGTCCGGTCCGGACAAAATGCCGAAAACGACAAAACGCAATACGCTGGAAGCTGAAAACCCACCCACCCCTGTCAGAGACAGCAGATGACAGCGCCTAGTCTCGCAAAGTTCAGCAGAGAACAGCGCCTAGTCCTGCAACGCACAGCGATGTACACCGCCTAGCCCTGCAAGGTTATCGCAGACCGGTTGCTGGAAGCCAAAAGCCCACCCGCCCCTGTTTGGAACAGCAGATGACAGCGTCTAGTCCTGCAACGCATAGCGATGTACACCGCCTAACCCCGCTAGGTTATCGCTGACCCGTTGCTGGAAGCCAAAAGCCCACCCACCCGTGATAGATACAGCAGAGAACAGCGCCTAGTCCTGCAAGGTCCAGCAGAGAACACCGCCTAGTCCTGTAAGATTATCGCAGATCGTTGCTGGAAGCCAAAAGCTCGCCGTGATTAGGTTTGTTTTCAAAATGTTTATAAAATTCTCCGCTTGGCGGGGGAATTTTCAAGGATTTTTTCAGGAAAGGGGTATAAAATGGCGGCAGCTTCAGACGAAGGAGGAATCACCATGAAGAAACGCGCTTGGCTGGCGGCGGCGCTGGCGGTGGGGATGCTGATCTCCGCCCCGGCGCTGGCCGCGGAGGAGGCTCCCCCGGCGCCCCCGGCGGGTGCCCAGACGCCGGAGGGTCAGCCTCCTGAGTTGCCGGACGGTCAGACCCCGCCGGCGATGCCGGACGGTCAGACCCCGCTGGAAATGCCGGACGGTCAGACTCCGCCGGAAATGCCGGATGGTCAGACCCCGCCTGAACTGCCGAACGGGCAGCAGCCTGAGATGCCGGACGGGCAGACCCCGCCGGAAGCGCCGGACGGTCAGCCGCCTCAGGCGCCGGGCGGGGCGCTGCCCTTTGCCGACGTTGCGGAGGGGGCGTGGTACCGGGACGCGGTGGCGGCCATGTACGGGATGGGCCTGCTCCGGGGCACGTCGGAGACCGCCTTCTCCCCCGACGGGACGCTGGACGCCGCCCAGGTGCTGACCATCCTCTACCGCCACAGCGGCGGCGCGGAGAGCGGAGAGAGCTGGTATGCCCCCGCCCTGGCCTGGGCGGTGGAGAACGGCGTGGCGGACCAGGCCCTGGCCGCCCAGCCGGAGGCGGCGATCTCCCGGGAGGCGATGATGACCGTCCTCTACCGCTACCTCGCCCTCCAGGGCCGGACGCCGGAGGGGACGGCGGACCTGAGCGCCTTCGCCGACGGCGACCAGGTGTCTGACCAGGCGGCGGAGGCGGTCCGGGCGCTGGTGGGGGCGGGGATCGTCCAGGGGGACGGCGCGGCCCTTCGCCCCGGCGACACCCTGACCCGCGCGGAGGCGGCGGCCCTCCTGAGCCGGGCCCTTCTGCCCCGCTCCGGCCCGGAGGCCGCAGGGGGATCCGGCGGTCCCGGCGCCCCTGACGGCGCGGGCGGACCCGGCGGCGGCCAGGTGAGCCAGGGGACCGCCGCCGTCACCCTGACCGAGGACGGGACCTGGCAGGGGGAGAGCTACCGCTCCAAGGGGGCGGACGAGAACGCCCTGCGGGTGGACGGGGCCGCCGTCACCCTGGAGGGGGTCACGGTGGAGAAGGCCGGCGGCGACTCCTCCAGCACCGAGAACGGGGACTTCTACGGCCAGAACGCCGCCCTGTTGGCCACCGGCGGGGCGGACCTCACCCTGCTGGGCGGGGAGGTCCGCTCCCAGGCGAAGAACGGCAACGGCGTGTTCAGCTACGGCCAGGGCACCACGGTGACCCTCTCCGGCACCGCCATCACCACCCGGGGGGACAACTCCGGCGGCCTCCAGACCACCGGCGGCGGCGCCACCCGCGCCGAGAACGTGACGGTGGAGACCTTCGGCAACTCCTCCGCGGCCATCCGCTCCGACCGGGGCGGCGGCACGGTGGAGGCGACGGGCGGGAGCTACACCTCCAACGGCTATAACTCCCCCGCCATCTACTCCACCGCCGACATCACCGTCCGGGACGCGGCCCTGACCGCCACCAACTCCGAGGCCCTGGTGGTGGAGGGGAAGAACGCCATCACCCTGGAAAACTGCGCGGTCCAGGGGGCGATGAGCGCCACCGGGGGCTCCAGCTCGTCGGAGAACGTGCACACCGTCATGCTCTACCAGTCCATGTCCGGGGACGCGGACGCCGGCACCGCCCGCCTGACGGTCACCGGCGGCTCCCTCACCGGCCAGCGGGGCGATTTGATCTACGTCACCAACACCCAGGCGGAGGTGACCCTGTCCGGCGTGGCCCTCCAGAACCTGGACCCGGAGGGGGTCCTGCTCCGGGCGGTGGGCAACAGCGCCTCCCACGGCTGGGGCCAGGCGGGCGAGAACGGGGCCCAGGTGACCCTGACCGCCGACGGCCAGACCCTGGAGGGGGATATGGTGGTGGACGCCATCTCCTCCCTGGACCTGCGGCTGACCGGCGGCTCCACCTGGACCGGGCGCGTGCGCGCGGTGGAGAACGCCCAGGGGGGACAGAGCGACCAGAGCGCCGTGGCGGTGACGGTGGAGGAGGGGTCGGTGTGGACCCTGACCGGGGACTGCCAGGTCACCTCCCTGGTCAATCGGGGGACCATCCGCTTCAACGGCTGGACCATCACTCTGCCGGACGGCACCGTGCTGCAAGACTGACCGGGCTCCCACCGCCCGGCCGCCCCGAACGCCGGGGCGGCCGGGCGGTTTTCCTCTTTACAAGCGGTAATGAAAGGGCTATAATATACCCGCTGTATTTCCAAAAGAGAGATGGGAGTGTTGGGAATGAACGAGGCATTGGGGCGGAACCTGGCGCTGCTGCGGCGGGAAAAGGAGCTCTCCCAGCGGGCGGCGGCCAAGGACCTGGGCATCTCCCAGGCGCTGCTGAGCCACTACGAGAAGGGGGCCAGGGAGCCGGGGCTGGCCTTTGTGGCCAGGGCCTGCCGGTACTATAACGTCTCCGCCGACTTTCTCCTGGGCCTCTCCCTGTCCCGGGACGGCACCACCATCCTGGACCAGGACACCCTGCCCGACGCCTCCCAGGAGCGGCCAGGCGCGCTCCGGGGCAGCGTGATGGCCCTGCTGACCAAGAAGCTGGTGGTCAACGCCGCGGGGCTGCTGTTCGACCTGCTGGGGGCCCTGGGCAGCAAGAAGGCGATCCAGGCCGCCGGGGAGTACCTGGGCGGCGCGGTCTACCAGCTCTTCCGCCGCCTCCACCGGGCCGCCGGCGCCAGCGAGGACTTCTTCGACGTGCCCGCCCGCTACTTCGACCTGGGGGTGGCCGGGGCGGATATGACCCTCTCCCAGTGCGACTTCCAGGACGCGCTGGACGCGGCCCGGCGGGAGAAGGTCCCCTTCCCCGACCTCTCCCACGACACCCTGGCCAAGAGCTATCCGGGGGTGTACCAGTCCCTGCTCCAGGTGGTCCACACCGCCGGCCGCCGGGTCAACAACGAGCTGGACCTGCGGGCCAGAATGGCCGAGGAGACGTGACCAGCCGCGAAGCGCGCATCGCTGCGCGTCGCAGGGATAGGCACTGTGCTCTGCTGTATCTTGCAAGGATAGGCGGTGTTCTCTGCTGAACTTTGCAAGGCAAGACGGCGTACATCTGCTGTTGCTTTCAGGGCTAGGCGGAGTACGTCTGCTGTATCATGCAAGGATAGGTGCTGTACATCGGGCCTGGACATCATCCGAGCAGGGGAGTACACCCTGGGACAGTGGATGGAGGTCTGGTTCGAGGATTACGCCATGCTCAAAGTCCGCCCCTCATCCCACCAGACCTACCGGGGATACATCTACCACCACATCAAACCCCACATTGGCAACATCCCTCTCGCCAAGCTCACCACTCTTGATTTGCAGAGGCTCTACCGCAAGCTCCTGGGCAACGGCAGGGTAGAGCGGCTGGAATCCAAAAAGCAACCCGTCGGCCTTAGCCCGAAAACAGTGCGTAATATCCACCAGATCCTATCCTCCGCGTTGAACTTCGCCAAGAGGCAAAGGCTCATCGTCAACGACCCGGCAGACGGCTGTGCCCTGCCCAGGCTGGAGCGCAAGGAGATGAAAACCCTGACCAAGGAACAGCTGGCGGCCTTCTTCCGGGAGGCTAGGGAGACCGGCGTTTTCGAGATGTACTACGTGGAGTTGGCCACCGGCCTGCGCCGGGGCGAGCTGTTGGGTCTCAAGTGGGAGGACATCGACCTGGAGCGGGGCAACCTCCGTGTCCGCCGCCAGGTAGCCCGGATCAATGGGGAGGTCATCGAGGCGCCGCTGAAAACGAAAAACAGCTACCGCACCCTGCCGCTGGCAGATGGTACGGTAGCTGTTCTGAAGGGGCAGAAGAAGAAAGCGGGGAATAGCCCCTGGGTCTTTCCGTCCCCCACTGGCGGGCCCATATCCCCGGACAGCGTCCTACATATGCTCCACCGGGTGCTGGATCGGGCGGGCCTGCCCCACATCCGCTTCCACGATCTGCGCCACACCTTCGCCACCCTGGCCCTGCAAAACGGCGTGGACATCAAGACGGTCAGTGGCATGCTGGGCCACTACTCGGCAGGCTTCACCCTGGACACCTATGCCCACGTCACCACCCAGGCCCAGCGCCAGGCGGCGGGCACAATAGAAGAAGTGTTGTCTGCTTCCACTTGAATATTCCCGAAAATTCTTATTATTACCAAATCAAACAGTCTTCTCCTTTTTAGTGATCTAATCTTTGAGATTCAATTTCATATCACCTCTCCCTAATCTTATAAAATCAAAACTATTGACTTTTGATTTTATAGATGGTAGTATATCTGCAGGAGGGATAATATGGATGCTTTTGAGCCCAGGCCGCTTCCGTTGCGTGAAGAAGATTTGACCCAAACAATCTACATTGAGGCCCTGATTGATGCCACAGCCCGTTTGGAAGTCTATAAGAGCAAGCTCGATAGTAGCAAACTTGACCGTTCTTGGTTCCTCCCAACACTACAACAGAAAGAAGCCTTGGCCTCTTCACTTATGGAGGGAACGCAAGCCACATTGGACGGAGTCCTTGTTGATCAAATTAACCCAAGTGATCGGGACAAGAATCTTTATGAAGTTCGAAACTATCTAACAGCGGCAGAACAAGGTCACAAACACTTGCTGGGAAATAATTTCTCCATAGATTTCATTTTGCATATACACGAGCACCTGATGCAAGGAAATGTCCGCAAAAACAAGGCCACCATTCCTGGGCGCTTTAGAACTGAGCAAAATTATATAGGCCAGGGGAAAACAATTTCATATGTCCCGCCAGTTGCGGAAAAGGTCAAGGGGTTGATGGAAAATCTCGTTAGTTATCTCAACAGTCCTCCCGATAAACTGAGGCCCTTAGTCCGTACAGCAATCATGCATGCCCAGTTTGAAACCATCCACCCCTTTATGGACGGCAATGGCCGCGTAGGAAGGATCCTAATTCCGCTCTACCTGTTCAAGCAAGGACAGATTCAATCTCCCTATTTTTTTATTAGCGAGGCGTTAGAGCGAGACAAGTTCAAGTACTATACCTTGCTTAATGGCATTCGTCAAAAGAACGACTGGAATCACTGGATAGAATTCTTTTTGCGAACCGTTGAGCAACAATGCGCTAAGTACATAGCCATGATCGATGATATCAACATTCTTTATGAGAAGGATTTGGAGCGTGCGGGAGAGGTAATACGGAACAGCAAGGTAGTTGATTTGATTAATCTCCTTTACAAATATCCTATAATAACCACCTCTATCGTCACTCGATATGCCAACATACCGCCAGCGACAGCAACTCGCTATCTTAATGCATTGGTTGAGTGTCGACTACTGTATACAGATGGCAAATCTCGTAATCGAGTGTTTTTTTACTACGACTTACTCAATATCATACGGGTATAAAATCCCATATGACCTGTTCTGTTATCAAAGGAAAACGAAAAAACACCGCCAATCACCAATGCCAAGTGAAAGGCGGTGCCTCGTGCCGACAAAAGCATGCACAAAGCTATACTATGTCGAGCCGCAACCTCATTGTAGCAGTTTTGTGGGGCAAGTGCAATAGGGTCTTGTTGGCAGAAAGGATATTTGAACGAGCGTTTTTTCCTTTGAAATATATCTACAAAGGAGTCTAAATCATGCCTAAAACAATTAAAACAGGCCAAACGGTGCCCATTTCCGGGCAGTATCGCCCCCGCGGAAGCAGTCACGAATATACCTTTGTTGCTGGCAAGCGCGTTCCCCCAACTCAGTCGGGCGCAACCAGTTTTACCTTGGTTGATCCGACTAAGCACAAGGAGGGCTGAGAAATGAGGTTTCAGGGTGCAAAAGTTAGAGAACAAGGCATCACATTTGGCATTCTGATCGTAAAGCCATATGTATTGCACGACCCTGTTGCCAGAGAGAATATGCAGTCCTTTGGCACTCGCGCCTTTGGTCCCATTCCCATTGTCTTAATGGCGCAAAACTCTCGAGGCATTCCCACTTATTGGGGACGTCGAGACATTGTAAAGTTTTTATCCGGAGTCCCATTACAATGTATTCCGTGGAAAGAGTACACAGTAGCAGCATGATCAACTTGTGCGTCCCGGAGAATTCCTCCGGGACGCACTTTTTTATTGTCTTTAATATAAACCCCGTATGGGTCAGGAAATGGGTCAAAGTTTTTGGTGCGCTATCATTGGGGCGAAAAGGTTATAAAAGCACCGTCTTTCGCAAGAAAGACGGTGCTTTTCTGGTTGCGGGGGTAGGACTTGAACCTACGACCTCCGGGTTATGAGCCCGACGAGCTGCCAACTGCTCCACCCCGCGATATGTGGTGCCGGAGACCGGGGTCGAACCGGCACGTTCTTGCGAACACGGGATTTTAAGTCCCGGGCGTCTGCCAATTCCGCCACTCCGGCATCCGATGCTCCGTCAGAGCCCTACTAGAATACCACGAATTCCCCACCCTGTCAACCCCCGGCGGGCAAAACTTCTCCCCACCCTTCGGCACACATCGCCCCGGTGCGGGCGTATACTGGAAGAAACCGCGTGGAAAAGGAGCGAGAGGCATGGAGGAAACACACCCCGTCCCCAGCGACGTGGACGACCTCATCTTCCGGGGGGAGGACCCGCCCGCGCCCTCGGAGCGGTAAACCCCCGCCGGCCGGTCCGGCGGACGGGAAAAAACAGGCCGCCGGGCGGCCTGTTTTTTCTTTCTTATCGCGCCGGAGGGGTCAGTCCCGCTCCGCCTGGGACAGGATCACCACGCCCAGCGGGGTGACGCCCAGCTCCCGCCAGCCCTCCGCCGGCAGATAGCCCCGCCCCTCGTAGTAGAGGGGCGCCAGGGCCCAGTCCAGCCCCACCAGCTGGGCCTCCGCCCGGTGGAGGAGCCGGGCCCGCTGGGCGGGGTCGGCGGTCTGGGCCGCCTGGTCCAACAGGCTGTCCAGGTCGGGGCTGACGTAGCCCCCGTCGTTCCCGCTCCGCCACAGCGCCAGGAACTCCGCCGGGTCGTCGTAGTCCGCCAGCCACCGGCCCCGGGCCAGGGAGAAGTCCCCGCTGTGGAGCCGGCTGAGGTAGCTCCCCCACTCCTGCTCGTCCAGGGTGACGCTCACCCCCAGCGTCTCCTCCCACATCTCCTTCAGCGCCTGGGCCACCGCCCGGTGGGTGGGGTTGGCGTTGTAGAGGTACACCACCGGCTCCAGGCCCGCTCCGTCGGGGTGGCCCGCCTGGGCCAACAGCTCCCGCGCCCGCTGACGCCCGGCCTCCGCGCCGTCGGCGTCGGGGTCCAGGAAGTCCCCGCCCTCCGCCCGGAAGTCCCGCCCGGCCCCGTCGGCGATCCCCGGAGGCACCAGGGCCCCCGCCGGGACCTGCCCCGCCTGTTCCAGCTGCGCCAGCAGGGCCTCCCGGTCGATGGCCAGGGCGAACGCCTGGCGGACCAGGGGGTCGTCAAAGGGAGGCGCGGCGGTCTGGAAGGTCAGGTAGTCCACCGCCCCGTAGGGGATCCGGACCACCTCCTCCGCCAGCTCCTCCCAGCCGCTCCGGACCCGGACCAGGTCCGCCTCCCCGTCCTGCCAGGACTGGGCCGCCAGGGCCCTGTCCTCCTGGAAGAGGAAGTCCAGCCGGTCCGGCCCGGCCTGGGCCTGGCCATAGCCCGGCGACCGCTCCAAGATCAGCGCCAGGCCGTGGTCCCAGCGGTCCAGGCGGTAGGGCCCGCTGGTCAGCAGGGTCGCCGCCTCCAGGCTCCAGCTGTCGCCTCCGGCCTCCACCGCGTCCTGCCGCAGCGGGGCGGTGGCCGGGTGGGCGCACAGCTCCAGGAAGGTGGGGGTGGGGCCGGTCAGCGTCACCTGGAAGGTCCGCTCGTCCACCGCCTGGACCGCCAGCGCGGCGGGCTCCAGCTCCCCGGCCAGCACCTGGGCGCCGTTGACCACGCAGGTCAGCAGATAGGCGTACGCCGCCCCGGTGGCCGGGTCGGCCAGCCTCTGCCAGGCGTAGACGAAGTCCTGGGCGGTCACCGGCTTGCCGTCGGACCAAAAGCTCTCCCGGAGGTGAAAGGTATAGCGCCAGGCGCCGTCCGCCTCCTGGGCGGTCTCGTAGCTCTGGGCCAGGCCGGGGACCACCTGGGCGGCCCGGAGGCCGCCGCCCAGTTCCTCCCCCTGGGGACTCCACCGCATCAGCCCCTCAAAGAGGGCCGCGGCCACGGAGAGTTCCGCCTCCCCGCTGGCCAGGGCGGGGTCCAGCGTCCAGGGCTCGCCCCCCAGGCACACCCGCAGGGTCCCGCCGTCGGCGGGGGCGGGGGACGGGGCAGCCGTCGGGGCGGCGGATGGGGCCGGGGTAGGGGAGGGATCGGGGGCGGGGTCCGCCCCGCCGCAGGCCGCAAGCGCCAGGACCAGGCACCCCGCCAGCAGCAGGGCGGTCCATCGCCTTGTCTCTCTCATGCTGTCTTCCCTCCCGTTCAAGTCCGGCCAAACTGCTTCTCCAGCTGTTTGCGGGTCAGCTGGGTGGCCACAGGTCTGCCGTGGGGACAGTGGGTCACCTGTCCCTCCATCACCGCCTGGGCGATGACCTCCAGCTCCTGGGGGGCGTTGACCTGTCCCCCCTTCACTGCGGCCTTGCAGGCCATGGTGTGCAGCAGCTCGTCCCGCTGGGCGGCGGGGTCGGCGCTCCCCAGGGCGTACCGCTCCGCCAGCTCCTCCAGGGTGGAGGGGATGTCGGCGTAGTCCAGGAAGTCCGGCGCGGCCCGGACCGCCACCGCCCCGGCGCCGATGTCCTCGATCTGGAAGCCGAACTCCTCCAGCGCCCCGGCGTGGGCCAACAGCACCGCCCGGTCCTCCGGGCTGGGCTGCCAGGCCAGGGGCCGCAGCAACTCCTGGCTCATGGGGCGGTAGTCCTGGGCCCGCAGGCGCTCAAAGCCCATGCGCTCATGGGCGGCGTGCTTGTCGATGAAGAGGAGCCGGTCCCCCTGCTCCACGATGATGTAGGTCCGCATGGCCTCCCCGATCACCCGCCAGGGGCGCTCCTCCGCCGGGGCGGGGTCGGCGGGGAGGGCGGAAACCGGTCCCGCCGGCCGGGGGAGGTCCAGCCGCAGCTGGTCCGCCGGGGGCTCCGCCTCCCGGACCGCCGGGGCGGGCGCCTCCGCCGGGGCCTTTTCCGAAGACGGCTCCGCCGGGGGCCTGGGGGTCCAGACCGGGGCGGCGGGCCACTCCCCCCGCCGGGGTCGGGCGGTCTCCGCCGGGGCGACGGGGGAGCGGAAGGTCACCACGTCCCCCGCCGGGGCGAGGAAGGGGGCCTCCGGCGCGGCCGCCTTCTGCGACATCTCCACGGGGGAGTTC
>CANRBW010000019.1 GCA_947628975.1 uncultured Oscillospiraceae bacterium
TGCTCTCCGCCACACGGCGGCAGGCGTACACATCGCCGGTGGGCAGGATGGTGATGTGGCAGTTGCCGCAGTTGCACCCGCCGTAGATCATGCCCGCTTTGGCGTCCGCGGGGGGTTGGAAGGCCCCGGTCTCATAGTCATAGAGGGTCCAGAGGTGGTCCTTTTTGTTGAAGTAAGTCCGGCAGCCCGCCGCCTCATACTCCTTGAATTTCCTGTCGCAGACGGCCAAAAGCTCCCGGTACTCCTGGGGCGTCATGGAGGCGTCCAGGTCGCCGCCGCTGGGGACATAGCGGGAGAAGGCGAACACGTCCGCCCCCGCCGCCACCATCGTGTCGATGATGCCCGGCACCTCCATGCGGTTTTCCCGGGACACGGTGGTCATAATGACGCTTCGCATCCCGGCGCGGCGGATACAGCCGAGCTTTTCCATGGTGCAGCCGAAGGAGCCGGGCTTGCGGAACCAGTCGTGGGTCTCCCGGAGGCCGTCCAGGGAGAGCTGGTACTTCTCACAGCCATAGGACCGCATCTCCCGGCACACCTGGTCGCTCAGGTGGAAGGGGTTGCCCATGATGGTGAAGGGGACGCTGTGTTCCCTGAACAGCGCCAACAGCCGCCAGAACTCCGGGTGGAGGATGGGGTCGCCGCCGGTGAGGTAGAAATAGGGCAGGCGGCCGTAGACCTGGCAGAAGTCCAGGCAGCTATAGAAGGCGTCCTCCATCTGGGGCCAGGTCATGGCGTCCGGCGACTTGTCCCGGTCGCCGGAGAAGATGTAACAGTGTCTGCACCGCTGGTCGCACGCGTCGGTGATGTGCCACTGAAAGGAGAAATACCGCTTCATGGTCAGCCCTCGCTCGGCAGAAAACTCAGGACCCTGGAAAGAGCGCCCCGCCCCGGCGGCAGAGCCGGGAGCGGGGCGCGGAACAGGTGGGGATCACTTGTCAGAAGCGCCACAGGCGGTGCCGCAAGCGGAGGGCTTTTCCTCCGGCTTGTCAGCGGCTCCGCACGCGGCGGGGGTCTCGGCGGGCTTGTCGGAAGCGCCGCAGGCCGCCCCGCAGGCGGAAGGGGCCTTGTCCTCCGCCCAACCGGCGAGATGAGAAAGCGCCATGATCCTGTCCTCCTTTCCGGGTCCGGGGGCTTGCCGCCCCCTGTATCTGTCATTGTACGGATATTTCCGCCCTCCGCAAGTACGCACTTTTTTGTAACTACTTGACGGGGCGGGAGGCGCGCATTACAATGAAGGGCAACATCCGCTTTTTCATGGGGGAGGGATCCGCGTGAGGACGAAGGCCGAGCTTTTGCCCGAATGCCCGGTGGCCACGACGGTACAGCTCATCGGGAACAAGTGGAAGCTCCTGATCATCCGCAATCTCCTGGACCGCCCCTGGCGGTTCAACGAGCTGAGGCGGTCGCTGGAGGGGATCAGCCAGAAGGTGCTGACCGACAGCCTCCGCGCCCTGGAGGCGGACGGGATCGTCACCCGCACGGTGTACCCCCAGGTCCCGCCGCGGGTGGAGTACGCGCTGTCAGAGCTGGGGGAGAGCCTCCGGCCGGTCCTGGACGCCATGCGGGTCTGGGGGGAGCGGTACAAGGCGCGGCGGGCCGAGGAGACGGACTGAGAGGATGGCGGGAGAAAAAGCGCCCCGGAGCCGACTGGCTCCGGGGCGTTCAGTTTGGCAAAAAGCCTCGCAGAGTTTTGCGCCGTCAGACGCGAAAGACGCATAGAAAATTTTTCAGGCGGGGGTGGGGGTCTTGGTCTTGCGGGATTTGCGGCGGCGGTGGAGCAGGAGGAGCCCGCCGGCCAGGAGCAGGACCGCGGCCAGGGCCAGGAGGAGGGGGAGCGGGCCGGGAGAGGCGGGGCAGACGCAGAAGGTCCCGGCCGCGCCGGTCATGGTGAAGCAGAGGTAGCTGCCGTTGACGGTGGCGGGCAGGCGCCGCCACGCGCCGTCCTCCGTCCGCTGCCAGACGGCGGCGGAGCCGCCCTGGCGGTTGAGCAGACGCAGGGGGACGGCGGCCTGGGGGTCCAGGTCCGCGCCGGTGAGGGCGACCTCCCAGACCGGGGCGTCGGCGGCGGAGGCGGGGGGCTCAGCCTGGCTCTGGGTCACGGTGAGGGCGGCCTCGCGGGTGAAGCGGCCCTCGGCCAGGGCCAGGGAGAGCTTGCCGTCGGCCTGGTCGCTGGCCACCAGGGTGACCCAGGGGGTGTAGACCGCCTCCAGGGTCAGGTCGGAGGTGCCGGTCTCCTGGGGCAGGGCGGGCCAGAGGCCGTAGTACCCGTCCCGGTCCGGGACCTGGGGGAGGGAGAGGCGGGTGAGATCGTCGCCATAGCGGAAGGACAGGCGGTCCACCACCTGGCCGTCGGCGGTGAGGGTCAGGGTGAAGGAGAGGAAGGGGTCGGGGGCGGCGCCGCCGGAGAGCAGGTCGGCATAGGATACCGGCTCGGCGACCCCGGCGTAGCTGACCCCGTCGATCCCCGCGGTCCCCAGGTCCAGAAAGCGGTTGTCCCGCAGGTCGCCGGAGAGGTCCGCGTCCCCGGCCACGCCGCCCAGGAAGGTCCCCTCCGCCGGGAGGGTGGCGATGGCCCGGCAGCCGGTGAGCCGGTTCCCCCAGCCCACCACGCCGCCCACATACTCGTTCCCGTCCAGGGCGCACTTGACCCAGCAGTCGCGGACGGCGGCGTCGGCATAGCCCACCGCGCCGCCCACATAGCCGCCGCTGCCGGAAACGGGGCCGTAGTTCTCACAGCGGGTGGCGGTGCCCAGGTCCATCCGGCCGGCCACGCCGCCGGAGCAGTCCCGCCGGGCCTCCACCGCGCCCTGGTTGACGCAGGCTTGGAGGATGGCCTTCAGCTCGTAGGTGCTGCCGAAGGTGAAGCGGTCGGCGTCGTCCTCCGGGTCCAGGCTGTACTCCACCGCCACGGCTCCGGCCACGCCGCCCACGTTGCGGTCCCCGGCCACGTCGCCGGTGTTGCGGCAGGCGGTGAGCTTGCCCAGGCGGGTGCCGTCGATGTCCTCTTCGGACAGGTCGCCCACCAGGTCGTCCAGGGTGTCCACCGTCCGCGCGTCCCCGGCCAGGTCCAGCATCAGGTTGAGGATGCGGGTGATCTGCCGGCTGATGGCCCGCAGGTCGGAGGTGAGAACGTCCCCGGCGCTGTCCATGGCGGTCTGGAGGCCGGTGAGGTCGTCGCTGAGGCCGGACAGGGAGGTGAACAGGCTGTCCCCCGCGTCCCGGACCTCCTGGCCCAGGGGGGTGAAGGTGACGTCGCCGTCGTCGCTGAGGCGGTGGGCCACATCCCCCAGGGTCTGGAGGGCGGTCTTGAGCTGCCGGGCCACGGAGGAGCCGGCGTCGGCGGCGGCGGAGAAGCTGTCGGCGGCCTGGCCCAGGGCGTCCCCCAGGGGGTCGGCGTCGGTCATGGCGTCCTGGAGGTGGGCCATGGCGGCGTCCAGCAGGCCGGAGGCGCTGTCCAGCAGGTCCAGGGCGGAGCCGGCGGAGTCCAGAGCGTTGCGCACATCGGTCCAGCTGATCTCGATGTTGTCAGACAGGGTCTCCAGCCCGCCGCCGAGCCCCTCCAGGGCGCTGCCGGCGGAGCCCAGGGCGTCTCCAAGTTCTCCCAGGGGCGCGCCGATCTGCCCGAGGATGGAGAGGAGGCCGGAGTGGCTGTGGAGGACGGTCCGCAGGGCGTCCAGGGCGGTGTGGGCCCGGCCCAGGGCCTGGCCCAGGGACCGGAGAGAGGTGGAGAGGCGGCGGATGGCCCGCTCCACCGCGGCGTGGTCGTGGACCAGGACGGACTGCTGAAGGGAGTCCGCCGCGGCGCGGGCCTCCTGGGCGGCGGAGGAGAGGGTCTCCCCGGCGGCCCGGAGGTCAGAAAGGGCGCTCTTGCCGTCGGCGAGCACGTCGTCGGCCAGGTCGGTGGAATCGGAGAGGCGGTCCAGGCCGTCGCCCAGGCGGTCGCTGAGGAGGTCCAGACTGTCGGAGGCCCCGGCCAGGTCGTCCAGGGCGGGGGTGAGGCCGTCCAGGGCGGCGGTGACCGCGGCGGTGAGGGTGTTCAGGGTGTCCAGGTTCTGGTCGGTGAAGTCGGAGACGTGGTCCAGCAGGGTGTGGGCGTGGCCCCTGGCGTCGTCCGTGGTTTGGCCGATGGCGGTGAGCTGGGCGGAGACGTCGGCCCGGCTGGCGTCGGCCCGGGAGAGGGCCCGGTCCACCAGGGCGTCCAGGTTGTTGAGCTCCTGGCGCAGACGCTCCAGGGTGTCCTCCCCGGTGTTGAGGATCACGTCCGGCTCCGCCTGGCCCACCACGCCGCCCACGTCCTTCCGGCCGTAGACCGGGGCGGTGTTGAGGCAGTCGGCCATGTAGCCGGCCTGGCGGCCCACCACGCCGCCCACATTGTAGCCCACATGGGGATAGCCCACCGGGCCGGTGTTGCCGCAGCTCTGGACCACGCCGGAGGAGTACCCGGCCACGCCGCCGGTGTCGGTGTGGTTGCCCAGGATGGCCTCCCCCTCCTCCTCGTCGCTGTCAGGGGCGGCCAGCTGATCCAGGGGGTTGGAGAGGCCCAGGGTCCGGCCGTCGGGGGCGGCGGTGTTGACCCCGGCGGCGTTGTCGCACTTGATGAGGGCGCCCAGGTTCCGGCCCACCACGCCGCCGGTGGCGCTCTCCCCGGTGACCTCCCCGGCGGAGGAACAGCCGGACAGTTCCCCGGAGGCGGCGTTGAGCCCGGCCACGCCGCCCAGGTTGGCCTTGCCGGAGACGGTGCCCTGGAAAGAGCAGGAGAGGAGGGAGCCGGCGTTGTTCCCGGCCACGCCGCCCACGTTTGCCCCGTCCCCGCCGGTCACCTGGCCGGAGACGCGCAAGTCACGGATCACCGCCCCCGGCTGGACGAAGCGGAACAGGCCCAGGTTGGCGCCGTCGCCGCTCAGCCGCAGGCCGGTGATGGCGTGGCCCTCCCCCAGGAAGACGCCGCCGAAGGTGGGGATGGGGCGGAAGTCCCGGCCGGTCAGGTCCAGGTCGGCGGTGAGGCGGAAGGTCTTGCCCCTGGACCAGGCGTCCAGGGAACAGCTTTGGGAAAAGGCCAGCAGGTCCTCCACCGAGGACAGCTCGATGGCGGTCTCGGCGGGCGCGGGGTCAGCTGCGGCGGGGTCGGACGGGGCCGCCTCCGGGGCGGCCAGGGCGGCGGGGAGGACCGGCCCGGCCAGCAGGAGCAGGGCCAAAAGCGCCGCCAGGGGCTTACAGATCCGCGGGGTCATATTCACCAGCCTCCTCTCCTGTTGTGGGATCGGGCAGGGCGGCGGGGCCGCCGCCCTCCGGGGGCGGGTCCCCCTCCCTCTGGCGGCCGGCCACCACCGAGGCGTTGATGGAGCCCCGGATGACGCCGCTGAAGTCGGCGTCCACCACGCCGGAGAGGTAGCCCCGGACGTGGCCGTCCAGGCGCAGGTTGCCGCTCCTGGCCTGGAGGGGCAGGCGGCTCTTCAGGGTGAAGGCGGTCTTTTCGATGATCACATCTCCCAAGAGCAGGAGCTGGGGCAGGATGGCCATGACCAGGAAGATGGAGATGATGGTGCCCCGGCCCAGGCACACGCCGATGGAGGCGATGGCCGGGCTGGAGGAGAGGAAGCCGATGAGGATGCCGGCGGAGGCCAAGATGGTGCCGGAGGTGACGATGGTGGGGAAGGCCTCGTTCAGGGACTCCACCACCGCGTCCTTGTGGGGCATGACCTGCTTGAGCTCGGTATACCGGGAGGCGATGACGATGGCGTAGTCGATGTTGGCCCCCATCTGGATGGAGCTGACCACCAGGTAACTCAGGAAGAACAGCGGCTCGTTTTGGAGGTAGGGGAAGGAGAAGTTGATCCAGACGCTGCCCTGGATGACCAAAATCAACAGCACCGGCAGACCCGCCGACTGGAAGGTGAACATCAGCACCAGGATGACGAAGACGATGGTGAGGACGCTGATGAGCAGGTTGTCGTTGACGAAGGAGGCGGAGAGGTCGTCGTCACTGGTGGAGTTGCCCACCAGGAGGAAGTCGTCGTAGTACTTCGCCGCAGTCTGGTGCAGGGTGTCCAGGAAGGCGAAGGTCTCCTCCCCCTCCTCCGGGAGGGCCAGCTGGAGGACCAGGCGGCTGTAGCGCTCCCCCTTGAGCTGGAGCTGGGCGTCGGAGAGTTGGACGTAGAGGTCGTCAATCTGGTCGGTGAGGTCGTCGTCCAGGGTCAGATAGCCCTCCT
The DNA here is from genome assembly GCA_947628975.1 of uncultured Oscillospiraceae bacterium. Classification (GTDB taxonomy): domain Bacteria; phylum Bacillota; class Clostridia; order Oscillospirales; family Oscillospiraceae; genus MGBC124762. The sequence goes on from CANRBW010000019.1 coordinate 6,213, forward strand.
CCATCTGGTCGTGGACGAAGAGGAACATATCCAGCAGGGGGACGCTGTAACTGTCCACGCCGGAGACCAGCTGGCCGTAGGTCTTCTGGTTGACGGCGTAGGCGGAGTAGAGCAGACGGGCGGCCTCGATGTCCAGGTCGGTGAGCTCGGCGAATTGCCGGGGGGTGAGCCGGTCGGTGAGGACGTAGCCGTCCTTGGCCTCCACGTTGGCCAGGCCCAGGACGGAGTCCACCTCCGGCATGGCCTCCAGCTCCCGGAGGAGGGCGCCCTCCCGCTCGTAGTCCCCGGCCTTCACCAGCAGGGCCAGGGGGTTCTGGGCCCCGAAGGCGCCGTTCACCTTCTCCAGGGCGATCTGGCTCTCGTTCTTGGCGAAGGTGGGCAGACCGGTCTGGCCGTAGGCGTAGGGACAGCGGTTGGAGAAGAAGAAGCCGCCCACCAGGGCCAGGACGAACAGGGGGGGCAGCACATAGCGCAGACGGACCACCAGGCGGCCCCAGGCGCTGATCTTGGGCACGAAGCTGCGGTGGTGGGAGCGGTCGATCAGGGAGCTGAAGCTCATGAGCAGGCCGGGCATAAAGGTGAACACCGCCAGCAGACTGAGGACGATGGCCTTCATCAGCACCACGCCCAGGTCTTTGCCGATGCCAAACTGCATGAAGCACATGGCCGCGAGGCCGGACAGGGTGGTCATGGAGCTGCCGGCGATCTCCGGGATGGCCTTGCTCAGGGCGATGACGGCGGCCTCCCTGGCCTCCAGGTGGGCCCGTTCCTCGGTGTAGCGGTGGCAGAGGATGATGGCGTAGTCGATGGCCAGGGCCAGCTGGAGCACCACCGCCACCGAGTTGGAGACGAAGGAGATCTCCCCCAGCAGGAAGTTGGTGCCCTTGTTGAGCAGGGCGGCCAGGCCGAAGGTGAGCAGCAGCACGGGGATCTCCGCGTAGGTCTGGGAGGTGAAGAACAGCACCAGCAGGATGATGCCCACCGCCACCACCATCACCACCTGCATCTCCGCGTCCAGACTGGCCGAGTCGGAGGCGCCGGTGTCCCCGGTGACGTAGAGGTCGTAGCCGGAGAGGACCTGCCGGACCTGGTCCAGGGCGTCCAGGCTCACCGGGTCGTCCGCCGTACCGTCGTAGGTGAGGGAGAACATGGCCGCGCCGGTCTGGTAGTGGTCGGCGGTGTCGTCAAACTCCACGCTCTTGACGCCGGGGACCGCCTCCAACCGGTGGGCCAGCGCCTGGGCCTGGTCGTAGGAGAGGTTGTCCACCAGGATCCGGTTGGTGCCGAAGGTGACGAACTCCTCTTCCATGGCGGTCAGGCCCCGGCGGGTCTCGGTCTGGGCGGGGAGGTAGCGGGTGAGGTCGTCGTTGACCTTCACCCAGCCGCTGGAAAAGATACAGAAGATGGCAAGGCCCAGGTAGAGCAGGTAGAACGCCTTGCGCTTGTCCACGATAAAGGCGGCGACGCGCTCCATGGGACTGCGCTTCTCGCCGTGTTTTTCCTCTCGCTCCAAAAACGCTCTCTCCTTCCAAAACTGGGGTGATGGTGCTTACCGAAACAGGCGGACGGCCAGAATGGCCGCGCCCAGGACGGTCAATACTACGCCGGTGGCCCGGTTCAGGGCGGCGGCGCTGGCCCGGTTGGCCAGCAGGGCGGCCACCCGTGCCCAGAGCAGGGTGAAGACCACGCACAGCCCCAGGCACCACAGGTCCGGCACGCCGCCGATGGCGAAGTGGCTCAGCGCCCCGGTGAGGGCGGTGAAGGCCATGATAAAGACGCTGGTGCCCACCGCGGTCTTCAGCTCGTAGCCCAGCACGCCGGTCAACAACAGCAGCATCATCATGCCGCCCCCGGCCCCCACAAAGCCGCAGATGAAGCCCACCCCCGCGCCGCAGACCACCGACTGGACGGCCCGCTTCCGGGCGCTGACGGCGGCCATGGACTCCTTGGTGGTCATCACCGGCCGGAGGATGAAGCGGATGCCCAGCAGCAGGGTCATGAACACGGAGAAGCCGCCCATGGTGGCGTTGGGCACCCGGCTGGCCGTCCAGCTGCCCACCAGGGTGAACAGCAGGACCGCGGCCATCATCACCAGGCCGTTGCGGACGTCCAGGTTGCGGTTTTTGCCATAGGTATACGCGCTGACGGCGCTGGCCAGTACGTCGCTGGCCAGGGCGACGCCCACCGCCTCGTAGGCGGGCAGGCCCAGGAAGGTGATGAGCATGGGGCTGATGACCGCCGCGGCGCTCATCCCCGCGAAGCCGGTGCCCAGCCCCGCCCCCAGCCCGGCCAGAAAACACACCAGGACTTTCAGGGTCATGGTTTCCGCGCCTCCAGGTAGGACCGGATGTTCCGCTCCGCCCGGGCCAGATAGCCCAGCAGGAGGGCGCGGTCCTCCCGGTCCAGGCCGGCGGTGATGACCTCCAGAACGGCGGCCTGGGCCGCCTGTCCCGCCCGGACCACCGGGGCCGCCCGCTCCGACAGGGAGAGGTGGATCCGCCGCCGGTCGGTCAGGCCGCCGTGCCGGGTGAGGAAGCCGCCCCGCTCCAGCGACCGCAGGGAGGTGGAGACGTGGGACTTGGCCAGATACCGCCGGTTCACGATCTCGGCGGCGGTGTCACACTGGGGATCCTTGGCCAGAAAGAGCAGAATGTCCAGCTCCGTCCGGGTCACGCCGTAGTCCCGGCAGACCGGCTCCACACACGCGATGTAGAGGGATCGCAGGGGCTGCTGTAGGTCCCACAGGCTGATGGGAGGGTCCATGGTACGCGCCTCCTCGGGGCGGAGCGCCCCAGAACATTCTATTTAGAACTATTGTAGTCGCCCGGCCCTCCGCTGTCAAGAGTGGGGCCGCCGGGAGCGGGGAAAATTTCCCGGGGAAAATCCGGGAAAGGGCTTGACAAACCCAAGGACAGAGCGTATAATCAATCTGTTCTGTTGGCGGCTCCCTCTGCCAAGGGCACTCAAGTGAATAGACGGCGCCAGCCGTTTGCCGAAAAATGGCTCGGTAGCTCAGTTGGTTAGAGCGCCGGCCTGTCACGCCGGAGGTCGAGGGTTCAAGTCCCTTCCGAGTCGCCATTTTGCTGCTGTAGCTCAGTAGGCAGAGCGCATCCTTGGTAAGGATGAGGTCGGCAGTTCGAATCTGCCCAGCAGCTCCAGTAAAAACCCTGTAACCGCAACGGTTACGGGGTTTTTCTTTTGCCTTTGGGGCGACCTCGTTACTAAAAAATGGGGTGTTTTCCAACAGCCCCTCCAACTTTTCGAAGCTTTATAACGCCGCTACCCCTTGGCGTGCAAGGGGTAGCGGGTTTTTGCTCCTCCAACTGCCGCCCAACTAGGCCGAATAGGCCCGTTCCACGGCGGCGGTGGCCTGGCTGGAAGTCTCCCGGCCCTTCACATAGTAGCGCAGGGTCATGGCCGGGGTGGTATGTCCAGCGGCGGCCTGGGCCAGTTTGATGTCCTTGGTCTGGTCGTAGAGGTCAGTCAGAACGGTGGTACGAAAGCGAATAGGGGTAATGTTCTCGGCAAAGCCCGTGTCCTTTTTGATACGGTTACACATCCTCCTGACCTGGGTGTAGGACAGGGGAGCGGAGCCGCCAAAGATGAACTCACCGGGGGCTACCTTGTCCAGCAGATAGGGCAGAGCCAGGGAGGACAGGCCAATGGTTCGTGCGCTGGCGTCCGTCTTGGTCTCCTTGATCTCGGGCTGGTTCCGGGTGGGGTGGGTGACAGCACGGCGAATGTGTATCTGTGCCGCCTCCGGGTCGATGTCCTCACCCTGGAGGCCCAGGACTTCCTCCAGCCGCATAGGGTGAAGGGCCTGTAGGGCCAAATAAGCCCGGTCTACGGGGTCTTTTACGTCCCCCAGGCGTTGGACTAGGTAGCGCATTTGGGCCACCGTATAGGGGGCCGTAGGGGTGCTGGCCTTGCCCGTGATTTTCACCCGCCGGGATTTCACCGGGTTTTGCTTGATGATACCGTCCTCCACGGCGGCGTCCAATATCTGGTTTAGCACCATCCGGGCCTTGTCCTTGGTGGTCTTGGCCCCGGCCATGCCGTTGAAAAGGGCCTGTATGTGGTCGGTGGTGATGTCCTCCACCATCAACTCCCCCAGGACGGGGAGAATGTGGAGGTCAAGCTGCCGCTTGTAGGTGGTGGCCGTGGCTGTCTCCACATTGGGCTTGGAATAGGTGTTGTACCAGTTCCAGGCGTAGTCCGTGAAGGGGTGGGCCGTGGCCGCTTGCGGGGTGGCGGTCAGCTTGATGATTTTGTCGGTGAACTCCTGCATGGTGCTGGCGGTTATCCACCGCTTCACGCCGTTGATAAGGACGGGTTGATTGATTTTTGTCTTGCTCGCCATGTCAGTCTCTCCCTCTAGGACTGACGGCGAAACACCTGACTGAGCTATGCAGTTGCCAAGGTGCGGCGGCTCCTGCAGGGGGATGGAACCGCTGGTTTCTACACCTTCATTATAGCACAGTTGGCGGCATATTTCAAGTAAAAGTGCTAATATTTGAGACTTTGTGCAGTTTTCGGGAAGAGAAGATAACATTTCAATTATTTCCCCCTCCCTGCCTAGGAGGGGCATATCATCGCTCCTTTCTGAATTGCGCCGGGATTAAGGTGGCCGTTGCGACGGCGATTATGTGAGGGGGCCAGCGGTAGGGGCGGCTGGGCCGCCCGGATTATGTGTTGAAGGGCCTCTTGCCGGGAACCCCTGCCGCTGGCCCGCCTGGGTCAATCCCTGCCAGGTGCTTTGGCCTGATCCTCGGCCCTGGCGGGGAGATAGTAAGCCTGGGCTTCCTCCTCGCCGATGATAAACCGCCCCTTGACCTCGGGGGGCAGCTCGGTGGCCCGGTCATTGTCCAACACGATCCGGGAGGCGGCGGGGTCGGAGAAGTAGCCGCAGCAGCGGAACAGGAGATTGTTCTTGATCTGCCCATCCAGAACGTCCGCCGAAGGACGGATGAACCCAAGGAGCAGGGTAATGCCCGTAGCTCTGGATACTCGGGCCAGCGTGCGAAGGGATTGGTTGATTTCTGTGTATAGCTCCTTCTCGGCCTTGTCCGTTGGCTTTACATCAAGGATTTCAGCCGCTTCATCGACCACCACCAGCCACGGCACAAAGGGCATCTTGCCGCTGGCGTTGTACTCGTCAATATCTCTGACGCCAGCCTCCTTGAATTTCTCCGCACGGCCCCTGGCCTCGACCACTAGGGCCGTTAGAAGTTGGCTGGCCTTCTTCGGGTCGGAAATGATGAGGGAGCCGTAGCCGTCCCCCAGGTCATGGTATTCGGCGCTTTCGCGCTCTACATCACTAAAGTCACCGCCGCCCTTAAAATCAAAAATTGAAACATTCCATTTTTTGGCAATCGCTTGGTGCGCGATACAGCGGAGGATAGTAGTTTTCCCGCCCCCCGAGGCCCCGGCGACCAGGCCGTGAGGCAGGCTTTTAACGTCCCACACCGCCTTGCCCATGTAGCCCTCCCCGATGGCAAAACGGCGGCCTTCCTCCATGTAGCTGTCGTCCCAGGGGATGAATTTGGGCAACTTTTCTTGTACCAGAAAAACGTCCACATCTCGCACGGTCTTTCCCTCTTTGATGGCATATATCTTTTTCTTGAAAAGCACTTCCAGCGTGGGCTTCTGCCGCTGCCACTCTTCCAACGGTATTCTGGAATGAAAACGAAGCCGCCGCAGGTATTGATTAAAGCGTTTCTTGCCCCGGTAGCGGGGCGGCTTGCCGTCATAGCTCAAAAAGCGGGTCGTCCAGGCAAAGCGGTTTACCCGGCCCTGGGGGATGATGAGGGGCAAGCAGAGCAAAAGGACGGCCCCGGCTACCACCGCCAGACGGCCAGCAAGTATCAAGATGTCATTCATGTTTACCCTCCTTATAGGCAGTTATCAGTCTCGCCCTCTGCCTCCCTCACCCAATCCGGGGGCGGCGGGAGAGGACGAGGCGGGGGCTGGTCTGGGTCGATGTGGTCAAGCCCCAGGTCGTAGCGTGGATACTGTAAAAACGAGCTGAGGCGAAAAAGGATCTCCGTGTAGTCGTGCGGGTCTAGGGTAATATCGTTGGTGTAGTGGGCCAGCAGCTTGTCCATTTTTCCCCGGGTCTTTCGGCAAAGCTCCTTTGTACTGCCGTAGCCCGCCAGGAGTGCCGAGAGGATATAGCGTTCCGTGTCGTTGATGGACAGCTCCTCCACGCCGATCTGACGCCGCTTGATATAGTACGCCTGGGGCCAGGGGAGCGAGTTAAAGGGCGTTGTGGGGTCAAGCGTGACCTCCAAGCGGGTCAAGGGGTAGCGCAGCTTGGCCTCTTTTTGCTTGTTATAAATTTTCACGCGTCCCACGGTGGAGGACTTGGGGCCTAGGTACTCCGTCCATTCCTGTCCATGCCGCCTCTCTGAATACACCCGCCCGTCCTTCAGCAGCTTGGCGTTGGCCCTGTCCACGGGTATGTCCATTGCTAGGTCAAAGCGGCGAATGGCCGTGTGCATGGGGCGGGTATGGGTATTCAGAAAGGCCAGCACGGCCAGAAAGGCGGCGTGGGAGGCGCACTTGTTGGGGTTAAATTCCAGGCGTGCCCTGGTGTGTTCGGTTTTGGTATTGTTCAGCCCCACCCCCAGCCAAAAGGAATTTTGGTCTCGAAAGCCGATGGTGTACTGCTCCTTGAAGGTGGCCCAGCGAAAGCTAGACCAATGCCTAACAGCTACCGCCATACGGACGGGCAGCATATCCAGGAAGTCCACCAGGGCGTCAAGGGCGGGCGGGCCGTTGAGCTTGTAGTCGATTACCGCCTTGTCAATGCTCAGAGTAAAGCCCTCGGCAGTTTGAATGGGCTTGTAGTAAGTCAGCACGCTAACTCCTTTCTTGCTCTATGGAGCACATGGTGCCTCCTACTAGATATAGGAGGCACCCAGGCGGGGCCTTGCGGCCCCGCCTGGGGCCGTGGTCATGTGTGGAGCTTACTTGCCCAGCTTAACGCCGTGCTGCTCCTGGGTGCTGCCCTCGTCGGCCTGGGCCACCGTCAGGGTCATGGACGCCGTGAGGCGAGTGCCCACCCGGTACTGGCCCTCGATGGTCTCCCGGCTGCTTACGTCGGCGATCTCGTAGGGCTGACCCGCCTTGGAAATACCGCTGGACACCGGGGCGATACTGGACACGATCTTGCCAGTTTGCTTTTGGACATAGTAGCCGGTGACCAGGTACTCCTTGGTATTAGTAGGCATTTGTGTTTCCTCCCTTCGCTCCGCCCGTCGGCGGAGGGTCTTTTATTCCGGGCGTCCCCGGTTTCCCAACTGGGCTTGATATTTATATAGCACAGAACCAGAGGGACGTAATCATCACGGCGTGACGACGCCTCTTTCCCTTGCCGCACAAGGGGGGGCGCAGCTTTTGGGCCGTGGGCTGTCCTAGTGTAGCCTTGTGTTTTCAAGCTCCTCATCGTCACGCCGTGACGAAAAAACAGACGGCACACTTGAGCTTTCAAGTGTGCCGTCTTGCTAACGGTGCGTTTATTTATCCGTTAAATCTCTTTCACTATGGTTTCCTCGTCAATCGTGCCATCTCCTAAGTAGTCCTTTTTCTCAATTCCAAGGACTTCTAACACCTTATTGCAATATGCAAGGCTTTTCCCCCGGCAGTTGACCAAAAGGTAGACATACGCTTGGTGTACTCGGTCTTTGGGGTTGAAGTCATATCCATAAGACTGGCGTAGTTCCCTGACCATCGTTATATTAAGCTGATAGACCATGCACAAGGTCATGAATGTTGTCAGCTTTGGAACCCAATCATCTACGCCTCGCTTAATGCGGTCATAAGTGGACGGGCCAAGCCCTGTTACCTCCGCAAAATGATTTCCGTCCCGGATAAAGGCTGTGATTTGCTTACCGCTTGTAGGGTCAATATAAGTTACCTTCTCGTTGTTTATGATTTCCCACATACGCTGTGCAAAGGACTGTGTGTGACGGCTGGTGTAGTCAAAATCGCTCTGAAAACTCTCGTATACGTCAAAGGCTTTTTCTAGTTTTTCTTTCTGCTCCTGTGTCATGCTTTTTACCTCCCCTTTAATGAGACCACCAATTCCCTGATCACGGCCTCGTCTCGTTCTGATAGGCCCTCCACGTCCACCGTGCGCCGCTCGGCGATCCCCAGCAGATAATCCGCCGATACCCCAAACGCTTTTGCAAACGCACAGACCACATCCGCTGACGGCGTTCTTATACCCAGCTCGTAAGTAGAGATGGCCGACTTGGTGACGCCTGCCTTTTGTGCAAGCTCCGCTTGCGACCACTCCCGGCTTTCTCGAAGCACCCTGACCTTTTGGCCTAAATCCAACATTTTACCACCACCATTCTTGTAAACAGTGTAATGGAAAATGCGTAAACTATGGAAGCCGTATTATCTACTATTGTTGACTTTAAAGCTGGCGATTGTTATACTAGGTACAAGAATGGTACACCCAAAGAGAGAAGGGGACTATATGCCACTGGAACAGGTAAGGGAGGCGTACAACATACTCCGAGAAAGAGAGCGTCAAAAGCTTATTGACTATTTCAAAGGACTTGGTTGGATTGCAAGGCCGAAAAGTCCAGGGCCAAAAGTCATCACAACGGGAAACGCAGGGAAGGGCCTCCCTGATTATACGGCAAAAGGCAGGATCGTTGCATACGACCTGACCAACTGGAAGTGGGTGGAGATACGGACGGGAAAAGCGGTAACGGATTTTGACTGTGTGATCTCCCTAAACATGATTGAGAGCGACCCCGACACAGGGAACGCCCACGCTCTAGTTGACCGGGTGGGCCTTTACATAGGATATAGAGTAGGTGAGTTTTACTACAAACTAGAGATTTATACTCCTTTTCAGCTCCCATTGAAGTCAGGAGACTACAAGGGAATTGCCCGAATGGTCAAGGAGCAGTACGACATATATTGCGAGAAAAAGAAGAAAGAGGGTTGACCCATGAAGAAGTTACATATTGCCGCCCTGGTGCTGGCGTTGGCGTTTGGCCTTTGTGCTTGCGGCGGGGAGAAGGCAGAGGCCCCTAGCTCGGCGGCCCCGGTGGAGACGGCTACCCCCACCGTCCCGGCCACGCCCACAGCCAGCCCCGAGGCTACGGCTACCCCGACCCCTACGCCTACGCCCAGCCCCTC
>CANRBW010000020.1 GCA_947628975.1 uncultured Oscillospiraceae bacterium
GATCGACCTGGACGCCGCCCTGGCCGAGCTGGAGGAGCTCCGGGCCGCCAGCGCCCCCAGGGAAGTGGAGATCGAGCCGCTGGCGGAGGAGACGGTGGACTTTGAGACCTTCTGCAAAAACGACTTCCGGGCGGTGAAGGTGCTCTCCTGCGAGGCGGTGAAGAAGTCGGACAAGCTGCTGCGCTTCACCCTGGACGACGGCACGGGGACGCCCCGGCAGATCCTCTCGGGCATCCACAAGTGGTATGAGCCGGAGGCGCTGGTGGGCAAGACGCTGGTGGCCATCGTCAACCTGCCCCCCAGGAAGATGATGGGCCTGGAGAGTCAGGGGATGCTGATTTCGGCGGTCCACCAGGTGAACGGCCAGGAACAGCTCCAGCTCCTGATGGTGGACGACGCCATCCCCGCCGGAGCCAAGCTGTGCTGAGGTCCGGCGCCATACACAGGAAGGGAAACAGGTGAGAGAAACAATGGCACACAAGGACAAGAACCCCGACATCTCCTATGAGGACCAGGTCATCCAGCAGGTGGACCTGAAGGAGGAGATGGAGAGCAGCTATATCGACTACGCCATGAGCGTCATCGTGGGCCGGGCCCTGCCCGACGTGCGGGACGGGCTGAAGCCGGTCCACCGGCGGATCCTCTACGCCATGTATGAAGACGGCCTGACCTCGGACAAGCCCTTCAAGAAGTCCGCCACCGCCGTGGGCAACGTGCTGGGCCGCTACCACCCCCACGGGGACGCCAGCGTCTACGACGCCATGGTCCGCCTGGCCCAGGATTTCTCCCTGCGCTATCCCCTGGTGGACGGCCACGGGAACTTCGGCAGCGTGGACGGGGATCCCCCCGCCGCCTACCGCTACACCGAGGCCCGCATGGCCAAAATGGCCAACGAGATGATGCGGGACATCGACAAGGAGACGGTGAACTGGGACCCCAACTTCGACGAGAGCCGCAAGGAGCCCAGGGTGCTCCCCTCCCGCTTCCCCAACCTGCTGGTGAACGGCTCCTCCGGCATCGCCGTGGGCATGACCACCAACATCCCGCCCCACAACCTGCGGGAGGTCATCAACGGCTGTCTGTGCGTCCTGGACGACCCGGAGGCCACCCTAGACGACCTGATGGAGCACATCAAGGGCCCCGACTTCCCCACCCGGGGCATCATCCTGGGCCGCAGCGGCATCCGGGCGGCCTACGGCACCGGCCGGGGGCACATCCAGGTCCGGGCCCGCACCGAGCTGGAGGAGTTCGGCCAGGGCCGCACCCGGATCATCGTCACCGAGCTCCCCTATCAGGTGAACAAGGCGGTGCTCATCAAGACCATCGCCGACCAGGTCCATGAGAAGAGGCTGGATGGGATCTCCGGGTTGCGGGACGAGACCGACCGGGACGGGATGCGCATCGTCATCGAGCTGAAGAAGGACGCCAACCCCCAGGTGGTGCTCAACCGCCTCTTTGCCCAGACCGCCATGCAGTCCACCTTCGCCATCGTCATGCTGGCCCTGGTGGACGACCAGCGCCAGCCCCGGATCCTCACCCTGCGGCAGATCCTGGACCAGTACCTGGCCTTCCAGGAGGAGGTCCTGCGCCGCCGGACCATCTTCGACCGCCGGAAGGCCCAGGAGCGGGCCCACATCCTGGAGGGTCTGCTCATCGCCCAGGACAACATCGACGAGGTCATCCGCATCATCCGCGCCTCCTATGACAACGCCAAGGAGAACCTCATGGCCCGCTTCGACCTGGACGAGGTCCAGGCCCAGGCCATCTGCGATATGCGGCTCATCGCCCTCCAGGGGCTGAACCGGGAAAAGCTCCAGGCGGAGTACGACGACCTCCAGGCCAAGATCCGCTACTACACCCAGCTGCTGGAGGACGAGGCGCTGCTCAAGGGCGTTTTGAAGGACGAGCTGACCGAGATCCGGGACAAGTACGGCGACGACCGCCGCACCGAGATCGGCTTCGCGGAGAACGACATCGACGTGGAGGACCTGATCGAGGAGGAACAGTGCGTCTTCACCCTCACCCGCAACGGCTACATCAAGCGCACCCCCGTCAGCGAGTACGCCGCCCAGGGCAAGGGCGGCCAGGGCCGGAAGGGGATCACCACCCGGGAGGAGGACTATGTGGTGGACCTGTTCACCGCCTCCACCCACGACTACGTCCTCTTCTTCACCGACACGGGGAAGGTCTACCGCAAGAAGGGCTATCAGATCCCGGAGAGCGGCAAGGCCGCCAAGGGCACCAACATCGTCAACATCCTCCAGGTGGAGCAGGGGGAGCGGATCCAGACCATGATCCACACCCCCTCCATCGCCGACGACGGGCGGTATCTGGTGATGGTCACCCAGATGGGCACCGTCAAGCGCATGGAGGCCAGCCGCCTGAAGAACCTCCGCAACAACGGCATCCGGGCCCTCCGCATGGTGGAGGGGGACCGGCTCATCTCCGTGCGGGAGACCGACGGCAAGCAGCGCATCCTCATCGCCACCCACCAGGGCCAGGCGGTGTGCTTTGACGAGAACCGGGTCCGGGCGGTGGGCCGGGACGCGGTGGGCGTCCGGGGCATCCGCCTCCGGGAGGGGGACTACGTCGTCGGCGCGGCCAGGGCCAAGCCGGGCAGGTGCGTGCTCTCCATCACCGAGAAGGGCTACGGCAAGCGCACCCCGGTGGAGGACTACCGGGTCACCGACCGGGGCGGCTCCGGCATCCGCAACTACCTCTGCACCGAAAAGACCGGCCCCGTGGTGGGCATCAAGGTGGTGGACGGCAGCGAGGACCTGCTGCTGGTCACCCAGGGGGGCATCCTCATCCGCACCCATGTGGACGCCGTCCGCCAGGCGGGCCGCTCCACCCAGGGGGTCATCGTCATGCGCTTCAAGGAGGAGGGGGACCGGGTGATCTCTCTGGCTCTGGCCGAGCGGGACGAGGCCGAGCCCGTGACCGTCCCGGAGACGGAGATGGAGGCGGTGGACGCGCCCCCGGAGGAGCCGGAGGACGACGGCGCTCCGGACGGGGAGGCGTAAATGAAGTCGGTCACCATCTACACCGACGGGGCCTGCTCCGGCAATCCGGGGCCCGGCGGCTGGGGGGCCGTTTTGCTGTTCGGCCCCCACCGGCTGGAGCTGTCCGGCGGAGAGGCCCAGACCACCAACAACCGCATGGAGCTCACCGCCGTCATCCGGGCGCTGGAGCGGCTCAAGGAGCCCTGCGCGGTGGAGCTCTACTCCGACAGCAAGTACCTCATCGACGCCCTGACCCTGGGCTGGGCCAGGGCGTGGCAGGCCAAGGGCTGGCGCAAGCCGGACAAGAAGCCGGCGCTGAACCCGGATCTGTGGCAGCGCCTGCTGGAGCTGTGCCAGGTCCACGCCGTCACCTGTCACTGGGTGAAGGGCCACGCCGAGAACGAGGAGAACAACCGCTGCGACCAGATGGCGGTGGCGGAGAGCCAGAAATTCAAGGGGGGATCCACATGGCCGACCTGAGAGAGGAATTTTTGGAGATCTACCGGGCCAACATCCACCGGGAGGGCGCGGACGCCCTGCTGGAATACCTGACCGACAAGTCCGACTTCTTCACCGCCCCCGCCTCCGCCCGGTTCCACGGCGCGTACCCCGGGGGACTGTGCGAGCACTCGGTGAACGTCTACGACTGCCTGAAGGACTATCTGGAGCGGCCGCGGGTGGCGGAGCTGTACGGATTGGAGTATAGCCCGGAGACGGTGGCCATCGTGGCCCTGCTCCACGATTTGTGCAAGGTGGGCTGTTACAGGGCCGGGACCCGGAACGTGAAGAACGAGGCCACCGGCCAGTGGGACAAGGTCCCCACCTTCTTCTATGACGACCCCATCCCCTACGGCCACGGGGAGAAGAGCGTGTACATCATCTCCGCCTACCTCCGCCTGACCCGGGAGGAGGCCATGGCCATCCGCTGGCACATGGGCTTTTCCGGCGGCGAGGACAAGAACCTGGTGGGCCGGGCGCTGGAGAAGTACCCCCTGGCCTTCGCCCTCAGCGTGGCGGACATGGAGGCCACCTACTTCCTGGAGGGCTCCCAGGAGTGATCCCCCGCCCGCCCCTGTGAGATACAGCAGATGACAGCGTCTATCCTCGTGAGATACAGCAGAGAACACCGCCTAACCTCGCTACGCACAGCGACGTACACCGTCTAGTCTTGCGACGTACAGCAGAGAACACCGCCTAGCTTCGCAACGCACAGCTGATGTACAGCGTCAGTTCCTGCGACGTTCAGCAGCTGTACACCGCCTAGCCCTGCGACGTCCGGCCGCGGCGCTTCGCGGCTGGGGGTTGCAATCGGGGGGCGGGGTTGCTATACTGAAGGGAAGAAGGGAGGCGGGCGCTGTGAGGCGGCTGAGAGTGCTGTTGTCCGGGGTCCTGGCCGGGGTGTGCATCGCCCTGGGGGGAACGGTCTTCCTGTCCCTGGAGAGCAAGGTGGCGGGGGCGCTGTTTTTCACGGTGGGGCTGTTCGTCATCTGCGTGTTCGGCCTGCACCTGTTCACCGGCAAGGTGTGCTACCTCTTCGACCACGGCGGCGACTACGCCCTGGACCTGCCCTTCATCTGGCTGGGCAATCTGGCGGGGACCTTCGCCACGGCGTGGCTGGAGGGCCGGACCCGGCTGGGCCCCGCCCTGGCGGAACGGGCCGAGGCCCTGTGCCGGGTCAAGCTGGAGGACGGGCCGGTGAGCATCTTTTTGCTGGCGGTGTTCTGCAACGTGCTCATCTATATCGCCGTGGAGGGTTTCCGCTCCGCCCCCCACGACCTGGGCCGGTATCTGGCCCTGTTTTTCGGGGTGGCGGTGTTCATCCTTTGCGGCTTTGAGCACTGCGTGGCCAATATGTACTACTTCTCCGTGGCCGGGGCGTGGAGCGGCAAGACCCTGCTGTGGCTGGCGCTGATGACCCTGGGCAACGCCGTGGGCGGGGTGAGCTTTCCCCTGGCCCGCCGGCTGATGAGAGAGAAGGCCGCCCCGGCGGCGTGAGGGCGAGGAGGGACCTGCCATGAAACGGATGCTGTTCGTCTACAATCCCAAGGCCGGCCAGGGGAAGATCCACCGGACTCTGGCCGACATCATCGGCGCCTTCGCCGAGGAGGGGTACCTCCCGGCGGTCTACCCCACCCAGGGCCCCGGCGACGCCACCCGGCTGGTCCGGGGCATCGGGCGGCACTACCGCCGGATCGTCTGCTGCGGCGGGGACGGCACCCTCCACGAGGTGATCACCGCCCTGATGGAGATGGAGGAGCCGCCGGTGCTGGGCTATATCCCCGCCGGCTCCACCAACGACGTGTCCCGTAACCTGGACCTGCCCAAGGAGATGCGCAAGGCCGCCAGGGTGGCGGTGGGGGAGGACAGCCTGCGCTGTGACATCGGCCGCTTCAACGACCGGCCCTTCGTCTACGTGGCCGCCTTCGGCCTGTTCACCGACGTGAGCTACGCCACCCCCCAGCGGTTCAAGAACCTCTTCGGCCACATGGCCTACATCCTCCGGGGGGTGAGCAGCCTGGGGGCCATCCGCAGCTGGCCGCTGCGGGTGGAGTGCGACCAGGGCGTCGTGGAGGGGGACTTCATCCTGGGGATGGTGAGCAACACCCGGTCGGTGGGCGGCTTCCAGAGCCTGCCGGTGTCCGACGTGGAGCTGGACGACGGGCGCTTCGAGCTGATCTTGGTCCGCAAGCCCCGGAACCCCGCCCAGTTCCAGGCCATCCTCCAGTCGGTCATCACCCAGAACCCCACCGAGGACGGGCCGGTGATCGCCCTCCACGTCTCCCACGCCCGCTTCATCAGCGAAAGCGAGCTGGACTGGACCCTGGACGGGGAGTACGGCGGCCACTGGCGGGAGGCGGAGATCCAGAACGTCCCCCAGGCCCTGCGGCTCTGCCGGGGGGAGGGCTAGACCGGGCACGGCGGCGGCCGCTGCGGCATATGGTGGAGTAAGACCATGTGGAAGGAGATGCCGCTATGGATGAGCTGGCGACGCTGGACCGGGAGGCCTTTGCCCAGGTGTGGAGCCGGGTGACCGGCCAGGGAGAGGGGCCGGTGGAGGCGCTGGCGCCGTACCGACCCCCGCGGGGGCCGGAGGACCCGGCCGACCAGCCGCCCACTGCCCCGGCCGGGGAGGCCGGACGGCTCCAGACGCTGGTGGCGGCCTGCCTCAGCGACGCCGCGGCCTACGGCCGCCTGAGCCGTCAAACCCGCCGGAGCGCCCCGGCGGCGTGGCGCGGCCAAAAGCTCCGGCAGGCCAGACGGCTGGCCACGGCCTACTTCCTGCTCAGCGGCGTGCGCTACTGGCCCAGGGGGATCGGGGCGGCGGACCCGCCGGAGAGCTTCCTCCCCGCCCTGCGGGCGCGGTTTCTGGCGGAGACCCGCCGGGCGGAGGAGCTGGAGGCCCTGGCCGGGGCGGCCGGGGACCCGGAACTGCGGGAGCTCTACGCCGACCTGGCCAGAGAGACCCGGGCGCTGTCCCGGGCCATCCGCGGGCTGGTGGAGCGGGAGAGCTGAAAAAAGCGCCCTCTCCGGGGCGGCAGAGCCATCCCGGAGAGGGCGAACGACGGAGAAGGGGCGGGGCCCCTTCTCCGCTTTTTTGGAAAAAGGGGGGCTCAGTAGCGGCGCAGGACCGCCACCACGCGGCCCAGGAGGGCGCAGCCCTCCCCGTCGATGGGGGCGTAGTCGGGGTTCTCCGGCATGAGCCAGAGGTGGCCCTGCTCCACGCGGTAGGTCTTGACGGTGGCCTCGTCCTCAAAGAGGGCCACCACAATGTCCCCGTTGCGGAAGTTCTGCTGTTGGTGGACGATGACCAGGTCCCCGGAGAGGATCCCGGCCCCCAGCATACTCTCCCCCTTCACCCGCAGGGCGAAATGCTCCCCCACCAGGCCGTCGGTGTCGTAGGTCAGGTACTCCTCCACGTGCTCCTCGGCCAGGATGGGGGCCCCGGCGGCCACGCTGCCCACCAGGGGGATCCGGTCCCGCCGGGGGCCGTCCCCGGTCTCGTCGGTGAGGGTCAGGGCGCGGGTCTTCCCCGCGGCCTTGGTGAGGGCGCCGGCGTTCTCCAGCCCCTTGATGTGGAAGTGGACGGTGGAGGGGCTCTTCAGGCCCACCGCCTGGCCGATCTCCCGGACGGAGGGGGGATAGCCGTTCTCCTCGGAGAAGCGAAGGATAAAGTCGTAGATCTCACGCTGCTTGGGGGTCAGGTCTTTCATGGCCGCAGCCTCCCAACTGAGTAGAGTGGCGGAGCGCCCCGGTCGGGAACGCCTCCGGAGTGTATTCTAGCACATCCGTTTGAGTTTGTCAAACGGTTGTTCCAAAGTTTTACACTTTATTCATTGACATTAAAATGTGCCGGGCATATACTGGACGATACGGAAAAATCCCACAAGGAGGGGTCGGATTGCTGAAGATGATACGGCGGCACCTGAAGGGGTACGGCGGCCAGGCGGTGGCCGGGCCGGTCTTCATGGTGCTGGAGGTGGTCTGCGAGATGATCATGCCCCTGATCATGGCGCGGATCGTGGATCAGGCCATCCCCCAGGGGGACACCGGCGGCATCTTCCGCATGGGGGCGGCCATGGTGGCCCTGGCGCTGTTGTCCATGTTCTGCGGCGTGATGGGGGCCAAGTTGGGCATCAACGCCAGCCAGGGCTTCGGGGCCAATCTGCGCCTGGCGCTGTTCGAGAAGATCCAGACCTTCTCCTTCGCCGACATTGACCGCTTCTCCTCCGCCAGCCTGATCACCCGCACCACCAACGACGTGAACAACATGACCATCATGCTGACCATGGGCCTTCGCATCATGGTCCGCACCCCCATGATGCTGCTCAGCGCCCTGATCATCGCCGTGACCATCAACGCCCGGCTGGCCCTGGTGCTGGTGGTGATCATCCCGCTGATGACCCTGGCCATCGCCGGGATCATGGGGGTGGGGATCCGGCTCTTCGGCCTGGTCCAGCGCCGGCTGGACGCCCTCAACGAGGTCCTGCAGGAGAACCTGGTGGCCATCCGGGTGGTGAAGGCCTTTGTCCGCCGGGACCTGGAGAAGAAGAAGTTCCAGCGCAGCAACGACGACCTCACCGACGCCTTCCTGCGGGTGGGGATGCGGATCGTGGCGCTGATGCCCATTATGACCGTGTGCATGAACGGGGCCACGGTGGCGGTGCTGTACTTAGGGGGCAGGATGGTCATGGGCGGCCAGTTCGACCTGGGCAGTCTCCAGGCGTTCATCAGCTACATCGCCCAGATCCTGATGAGCGTGATGATGGTGGCCATGTCCCTGCTCCAGCTCTCCCGCGCCCAGGCCAGCGCCCGGCGGATCCAGGAGGTCTTTGACGCCACCAGCGACATCCAGGACGGCCCCGCCGGGGACCGCCTGCCCCGGCCCCAGGGCCGGGTGGAGTTCCGGGACGTGTCCTTCCGCTACGCCGCCGGGGGCGAGGGGGACGACGTGCTCAGCCACATTGATCTGGACATCCCGGCGGGGCGGTTCGTGGCCATCATCGGCGGCACCGGGGTGGGCAAGTCCAGCCTGGTGAACCTGATCCCCCGCTTCTACGACGTGACCGACGGGGCGGTGCTGCTGGACGGGGTGGACGTGCGGGACTACCCGGTGGAGGAGCTGCGCCGCCGGGTGGGGATGGTGCTCCAGACCAACGTGCTCTTCACCGGCACCATCCGGGAAAACCTCCTCTGGGGGGACCCGGACGCCACCGAGGAGGACCTGGTCCGGGCCGCCAAGGACGCCCAGGCCTACGGCTTCATCATGTCCACCCCCAACGGGTTCGAGACCCATCTGGACCAGGGGGGCGTCAACCTCTCCGGCGGCCAGAAACAGCGGCTGTGCATCGCCAGGGCCATGCTGAAAAAGCCGGCGGTGCTGATCCTGGACGACTCCACCTCGGCGGTGGACTCGGCCACCGAGGCTGCCATCCGGGAGTCCTTCCACCGCAACCTGAAGGACACCACCGTCATCATCATCGCCCAGCGGATCTCCTCGGTGCGCTACGCCGACGAGATCGTCATCCTGGAGGACGACCATGTGGCCGGGCGGGGCACCCATGAGGAGCTGTTGGCCTCCAACCCCATCTACCAGGAGATCTATCAGTCCCAACAGGAAGGAGTGGAGGAGTAATGCCGGGACCGGGCCGCGCCCCCAGAGGGGGATACCAAAAGCCCAAGGAGCTGGGCAAGACCGTCCGCCGCCTGCTGGGCTATCTGACCCGCAGTCCGCTGCCGCTGGTGCTGGTGCTGGTGTGCCTGCTGACCTCGGTGGCGGCCAACCTGGGCGGATCGTATATGCTGCGGGACATCATCAACCGCTTTGTCTGGAGCGGCTGTACCGACGTGGCGGGGCTGGGCCTCGCCCTGGTGGGGCTCATCGTGGTCTACGCCCTGGGGGCGGTGGCGGCCTATGTCCAGTCCGCCGCCATGGTGCGCCTGGCCCAGCGGGGGGTCAACCGTCTGCGCCGGGACCTGTTCGACGCCCTCCAGGACCTGCCCCTGTCCTTCTTTGACCAGCACCCTCACGGGGAGCTGATGAGCCGCTTCACCAACGACGCCGACAACGTCCAGATGGCCCTGGAGCAGAGCCTGGTGTCCCTAGTGTCCAGCGCGCTGATGTTCGTGGGGCTGGTGACGCTGATGCTGGTCATCAACTGGCGGCTCTTCCTGGTGACCCTGGCGGTGCTGGCGCTGACCACGGCGCTGTTCCGGCTCATCGGGGGCAAGAGCCGCCGCTACTACCAGGACCAGCAGACCGCCCTGGGCTCGCTCAACGGCAACATCCAGGAGGTCATCGAGGGCCTGCGGGTGGTGAAGGCCTTCACCCATGAGGAGCAGGCCACCGCCGACTTCAAGGTCCGCAACGACGCCTACCGGGACGCGGCCAGCCTGGCCGGGTTCTTCTCCGGAATCATCGGGCCGGTGAGCCACAACCTGATGAATATGTCCTACGCCCTCACCGCCTGTTTCGGCGGGGTGCTCTCGGTGCTCCAGGGTTTCGACCTGGGCGGGCTGGTGGTCTACCTCAACTACTCCAAGCAGGTGGGCCAGCCCATCAACCAGGTCTCCCAGCAGATGACCGCCCTCCTCTCCGCCCTGGCGGGGGCGGAGAGGATCTTCGCGGTGATGGACGCCCAGCCGGAGGTGGACCAGGGGAAGGTCACCCTGGTCCGGGCGGAGGGGGAGGCCCGCGCCTGGTGCTGGAGCGTCCCGGAGGCGGACGGCTCCCGCCGCCTGGTCCCCCTGCGGGGAGACGTGCGCTTCGAGGAGGTGAACTTCTCCTATGTGCCGGGGAAGCGGGTGCTCAAGAACATCTCCCTCTACGCCACGCCGGGGCAGAAGATCGCCTTCGTGGGCTCCACCGGGGCGGGGAAGACCACCATCACCAACCTCATCAACCGCTTCTACGAGATCGAGTCGGGCCGGATCACCTACGACGGCATCGACGTGCGGGACATCGCCAAGGACGACCTGCGGGCCTCCCTGGGCATGGTGCTTCAGGACACCCACCTCTTCACCGGCACGGTGATGGAGAACATCCGCTACGGCCGGCTGGACGCCACCGACCAGGAGTGCATCCAGGCCGCCAAGACCGCCAACGCCCACTCCTTTATCCGCCGTCTGCCCCAGGGCTACCAGACCATGGTCACCGGGGACGGGGCCAACCTGTCCCAGGGCCAGCGGCAGCTGCTGGCCATCGCCCGGGCCGCCGTGGCTGACCCGCCGGTGATGATCCTGGACGAGGCCACCTCCTCCATCGACACCCGGACGGAGAAGCACATCGAGGCGGGGATGGACGCCCTGATGGAGAACCGCACCGTCTTCGTCATCGCCCACCGGCTCAGCACCGTCCGCAACTCCAACTGCATCGTGGTGCTGGAGCACGGCCAGGTGGAGGAGAAGGGGGACCACGACTCCCTGCTGGCCCAGAAGGGGCGGTACTACCAGCTCTATACCGGCCAGTTCCAACTGGACTGACCCCCGCCAACAGCAAGGTCTGCTGTCTCTCGCAGGGGCGGGCGGGCTTTCGGCTTCCAACACAACAAGTCTGCTATGACCTGGCAGGGCCAGGCATGGCAGACTTGCTGTTTCTTGCGGAGCTAGGCGGTGTTCTCTGCTGTACGTCGCAGGACTAGACGGTGTACATCTGCTGTATCTTGCAAGGATAGGCGGTGTCATCTGCTGTTCCAATCAGGGGTGGGTGGGCTTTCAGCTTCCAGCAACCGGTCTGCGATAACCTTGCGGGGATAGACGGTGTACATCTGCTGTATCTTGCAAGGCTAGGCGCTGTTCTCTGCTGTACCTTCCAGGGGTGGGTGGGCTTTCAGCTTCCGGCGGGAGGTTTTGCTTTGCCCAGGGTGGGCAAAACGGTTGAAACGGCAAAAAGCAATTCGCTGGAAGCTGAAAGCCCACCCGCCCCTGTGAGATACAGCAGATGACAGCGCCTAGCTCTGCCGGATTCAGAAGATGTACAGCACCTATCCCCGCGAGATGTAGCAGATATACCGCGTCCAGCCCTGCGGCGCGGCGCAAAAAACCGCCCCCGGAGGGGCGGTCAGGCGTCTGTGGGGCGGGCGCGGCGGCGGCGGCGACGCCGGCGGCGGGAGTCCTTGCACATCACCGGCTGGGTCTGGGCGGCGGCCTGCCACGCCTCCCGCCGGGCCCCGGTGGCCCGGTAGACCCCCTGGTTGGCCCAGAGCTTGCCCCGCTTGTCGGCGGCCACCTCCAGCTGGAGGAGGTAGCTCCGCCCGCACTGGGGGCAGGAGAAGACGCTGTAATAGAGCCCGTCCTCCCCCCGGTTCCACCGGTCCACCCGCAAGACGGCCTGGCACCTGGGGCACAGGGCCCGGCGGCAGCCCCGGTTGTTCAGCAGCCGCTCCAGGTCCTCGAAGGGCCCCTGCCAGGGCTGGTTCCGGCGGGGCAGGGTCTTCTGGGGCTTGGGCGGGGTCCGGGCGGGGCAGACGGCGCCGTCCAGCTCCTCCTGGGTGAGCAGCCGCCCCACACAGGCGGTGTACACCGCGTCGGCCAGGGCGTTGTGGGGGTCGAAGATGTCGGGCACGCCGCAGTACTCGGCGCACCACTCCAGGGAGAGGTTGTCCGAGGCGCCGACGGCCCGGCCAAAGGCCCGCTGGATGTCCACAAAGGTCTCGGGCAGGCGGGCCTTCAGCTGCCAGTAGGCCCGGTTGTTCAGCAGCACGGCCAGGTCGCTGTTGCCCCAGGAGGCGAAGACCCGGTCCTCCCCGCACCAGGCCAGAAAATCCTCCAGCGCGGCGGGGAAGTCCACCTGGGAGCCCTGGGACAGGGCCAGGTCGGGCAGGGCCGCGGCGGCGGGGGAAAAGCGCCGGTGGATCCAGGGCCGGATGTAGGCGTTGAAGCTGTCCAGGATGGGCCCGCCGGGGGTCTGGAGCTTCACCGCGCCGATCTGCAGGATCTCGTCCAGACGAACGCGGTCGTAGAGCCCGCTATTCCACTCCAGGTCGAATACGATCACGCCGCCGCCCTCTTTCTCTCTCAGACTGCCCGCCGGAGGGGCGGGACCCCTCTATTGTACGACAGATCCGCGCCAAAGGCAAGCCCCCCGCCCCGGCGGGCCGGGGAGGGGGCTGGCAAAGGGGGACGGGATGTGCTATAATATCCGCAGAGCGGATATTATACAAGATGCCGTCTTTGCTCCCCGGCTTCGCCGGGAACCGCAAAGGATGGCGCATGATAGCACACCGCTGGCGCGGATGTGGTATCATATCCGCAGAGCGGATATTATACAAGATGCCGCCTTTGCTCCCCGGCTTCGCCGGGAACCGCAAAGGATGGCGCATGATAGCACACCGCTGCGCGGATGTGGTATCATATCCCCAATATCCCCGCGGCGCGTGGGCGCCTGGCGGGGGATGGGAAAGGGGCGGAGGAGATGGAGCGCGGGGCGTGGAAGACGCGGCTGGCCGCCGGAGGGCGGTCGCTGCTGCGGGGGGCCAGGCTGCTGGCCCTGTCGGCGGTCCTGGGCGGACTGTGCGGCGGGCTGGGGGCGCTGTTCCACCATCTGATCGACTGGGTCACCCACCTGCGGGAGGGCGCGCCGTGGCTGTTGTGGCTGCTGCCCCTGGGGGGCGTGGCGACCCTGCTGTGCTACCGGCTGTGCCGGGTGAGCTTTGAGGCGGGGACCAACCTGATCATCACCTCGGTGACCACCAACGCCCGCGTCCCCGCCCTGCTGGCCCCCCTCATCGTGGTGGGGACCACCCTGTCCCACCTGCTGGGGGCCTCGGTGGGCCGGGAGGGCGCCGCCCTCCAGCTGGGGGGCAGCGTGGGCCACAGCGTGGGCCGTCTGCTCCGGCTGAAGGAGGGGGAGGTGCGGCTGTGCGCCATGTGCGGCATGGCGGCGTGCTTCTCGGCCATGTTCGGCGCGCCGCTGACCGCCTGCGTCTTCGTGCTGGAGGTGGTCCGGGTGGGGTCCATGCGCTACTACGCCCTCCTCCCCTGCCTGACCGCCTCCTGCGTGGCCGACCTGGTGGCCCTGACCCTGGGGGCGGCCCCCCTGCGCTTCGACCTGACCGGCGCGCCGGAGGTGACGGTGGCCGCCCTGCTGCGGACGGCGGCCCTGGCCGCCCTGTGCGCGGCGGTGGGGGCGGTCTTGTGCGCCGGGTTGGAGGGGGGCGCGCGCCTGGCCAAAAAGCGGCTGGAAAACCCCTGGCTCCGCATCGCCCTGGGGGGCGGGGCCATGACGCTGGTGACGGTGGGCTTCGGGCTCTACGACTACGCCGGGGCGGGTTCTCAAGTCATTGCCCAGGCGGTGGCCGGCCAGGCCCAGCCCTGGGCCTTCGCCGTGAAGCTGGCGCTGACGGTGCTGTGCGTCAGCGCGGGCTTCCGGGGCGGGGAGATCGTGCCCACCCTGTTCATCGGGGCCACCTTCGGCTGCGCGGTGGGGCCCCTGCTGGGGCTGGACCCCGGCTTCGCGGCCTGCGTGGGGATGATTGCCCTGTTCTGCGCGGCGGTGAACTGCCCCATGGCCTCCCTTTTCCTGGCCGCGGAGGTCTTCGCCACCCACGACCTGGTCCTCTTCGCCGCGGCGGTGGCGGTGACCTTCGCTCTGTCCGGCCGCTTCAGCCTCTACGACAGCCAGGTCTACGACCGGGCGGAGACCTTCGGGGCGACGGGAGAATAGCCGGTTTGGCTCTTGCAACAAATCCGGCTTTGTGATACAATATCAAATTAGTGGATATTGCCCAAACAGCGAGGAGATTTTTGTCACGGAGGGAACGCACATGAAAAAGCGAGTTTTGACCCTGATCCTGGCCCTGGCCATGGCCGCCTCGCTGGCGGCGCCGGCGGCCGCCGCCCCGGCGGCGTATGACTTTTCCGCCGGGGAGCTCACCGCGGCGGCGGACAAGGAGTCCCTCACCGGGGGCGTCTTTGCCGACAGCTACATCGCCACCTTCGGGGAGCTGACCAAGCGCACCGGCTCCGACGGGGCGGTGAAGAGCGTGGAGGTGGGCAAGAACGGCGCCAGCGGCTTCACCTTCACCGCCGGCGGCGCGGCGGATGTGCGGGTGGAGTTCTCCTCCACCGGCGGGTCCAACACCTCCACCGTGGGCCTGTGGGACGCCCAGGGCGCCCTGGTGCCCCACAACGAGGGGG
>CANRBW010000021.1 GCA_947628975.1 uncultured Oscillospiraceae bacterium
GAACGTGTCCTTCCTGGTGCTTCGTGTTTCTTGTCACGTTGTTTAATTTACAAGGTACACACGCGACCCCCGGCCGCTGGGAAACTCACGCCCATCGAGCGAGCGCCCGATTATCATACCAAACCGTTCGGGAATTGTCAAGAGCTTTTTTTCAGAAATCGGAAAAGTCAGTTATGTAAACCTATCCGCCCCCTCCCCGACCGGTCCGGGACCGGCCGAAACGCCCGCGCCGCGGGGGGGTTCAGCCTGTCGCGGAGGCCAAAGCGGCCCCGCCCGGAGGCCGGGCGGGGCCGCCTCCGCGGCGGGGAGATGGGGTCACAGCTTCTCCAGGTCGTAGGGGGTGGTCTGGTAGACGTAGTAGTTCAGCCAGTTGGTGTAGAGCAGCTGGGCGGCGGAGCGCCAGCGGACCACGGGGGCCTTGGCGGGGTCGTCGTCGGGGAAGTAGTTCTCCGGCACGGGGATGGACAGCCCCCGCTCCACGTCCCGGCGGTACTCCAGGGCCAGGGTGTCTGGGTCGTACTCCGGGTGGCCGGTGAGGAAGAACTGCCGGGAGTCCTCGGTCTTGACGGCGAAGACCCCCGCCCGGTCCGACACCGCCAGCACCTCCAGGCCGGGGACCTTCCGGATGTCCTCCTCCCAGACCTCGGTGTAGCGGGAGTGGGGGACGAAAAACTCGTCGTCAAAGCCCCGGAACAGGGGGGAGCTGGGCTTCAGGACCCGGTGGGCGTAGACGCCGAAGAGCTTTTTGTCCAGGGCCCGCTTGGGGATGCCGTAGTGGTAGAACAGCCCGGCCTGGGCCCCCCAGCAGATGTGGAGGGTGGAGTGGACGTGGGTCTTGGACCAGGCCATGATCTGGCACAGCTCCTCCCAGTAGTCCACCTCCCGGAAGTCCATGTTCTCCACCGGGGCGCCGGTGATGATCATGCCGTCGAACTTCTGGCCCTTGATGGCGTCGAAGGTGGTGTAGAAGGAGTCCAGGTGGGAGGGGTCGGTGTGCTGGCTCAGGTAGCTGGCCGTCTTCAGCAGTTCCACATAGATCTGCAGCGGCGTGTTGGACAGCTTCCGCAGCAGCTGGGTCTCGGTGACGATCTTGGTGGGCATCAGGTTCAATATCAGCAGGTTCAGCGGCCGGATGTCCTGGTGAAAGGCCCGGTACTCGGTCATGGTGAAGATGTTCTCCGCCTCCAGCTGCTCCCTGGCGGGCAGCGCGTTGGGGATCCGAATGGGCACGGCGACCCCTCCTCGTCCGAATCAGATTTCCCCTATTATAATATATCCCGTCCGCCGGCGCAAGGGGCCGGGCGGGCTTGTTTTATATATAAAGGTATCCCCGCCCGGCGCATAGCGCCCCCCGGTCCGCCGCATACTAGCGGAAACCACCCACAGGAGGACGCCGCCATGCCCGAGACCATCGACCCCACCCAGCCCCAGGACCAAACCGACAGCCAGGAGCCGCGGCTCCAGGAGATCGTGGACCTGGGCTCCGCCACCATCCACACCTCCCAGGGGACCATCCACACCCTGACCATCGTGGGCCAGGTGGAGGGCCACCAGCTGCTCCCGCCCTCGGCCAAGTCCACCAAGTACGAGCACGTTCTGCCCCTGCTGGCCTCGGTGGAGGAGAGCGAGGAGGTGGACGGCCTGCTCATCCTGCTCAACACCGTGGGGGGCGACATCGAGGCGGGGCTGGCCATCGCCGAGCTCATCGCGGAGATGGAGAAGCCCACCGTCTCCCTGGTGCTGGGGGGCGGGCACTCCATCGGCGTGCCCCTGGCCGTCTCGGCCAAACGGTCCTTCATCGCCCCCTCCGCCTCCATGACCATCCACCCCGTGCGCATGAACGGCATGGTCATCGCCGTACCCCAGACCTTCAGCTACTTCCAGCGCATCCAGGAGCGGATCATCCAGTTCGTGGTGGCCAACTCCCAGGTGGAGCGGGAGACCCTGACCCGCCTGATGATGGCCACCGGCGAGCTGGCCGCCGACGTGGGCAGCGTCATCTACGGCCAGGAGGCGGTGGACCTGGGCATCATCGACCGCATCGGCGGCCTCCACGACGCCCTGGAGCACCTCCACGCCATGATCCGGGCCCGCCGCGGGGACACGCTGTGTCCCACCTGAGGAAATATTGTGGAACAGTTGGAATTCACTCTTGACGCGCCTCCTGGGAGGCTGTATAATATGTACAAACTTAGGCCAGTTTTTTCCACCCGTCGTTGTCATTTTCACTTATGCGACAGAAAAGGCCGGCCGATACAGCAGGCAAAGGCCCCTTCTTTGCCGGTCAGGAGGTCACTTCATGGAGCAAAAAACCAACCACCGATTCCCGGACTTCACCACCGGCGACGAGGTCGCGGCCTATACCTTCCTGGGCTCGCACCCCGAGGGGGACGGCTGGACCTTCCGGGTCTGGGCGCCCGCCGCCAAGGCGGTCTCGCTGGTGGGGGACTTCAACGGCTGGGACATCAACAGCCACACCATGTTCCCTCTGGGCGACGGGCTGTGGGAGGTCCATGTCGCCGGGCTTCAGCAGTACGACATCTATAAATACGCCATCCTCGGCGTGGACGGCCAGGTCCGCATGAAGGCCGACCCCTACGCCTTCCACGCCGAGACCCGCCCCGGCACCGCCTCCAAGCTCTACGACCTGGCGGGCTACCGGTGGGGGGACAAGGCCTGGCAGGAGCGCAAGGCCCGCACCCCGATGTACGACCAGCCCCTGAACGTCTACGAGGTACATCTGGGCTCCTGGCGGCGTGGGGAGGAGGGCCGCTTCCTCTCCTACCAGGAGCTGGCCCAGCAGCTGCCCGGCTACGTCAAGGAGATGGGCTACACCCATGTGGAGCTCATGCCCCTCACCGAGCACCCGCTGGACGCCTCCTGGGGCTACCAGGTCACCGGCTACTTCGCCGCCACCAGCCGCTTCGGCACCCCTCACGACCTGATGCACCTGATCGACACCTTCCACCAGGCCGGCATCGGCGTGATCCTGGACTGGGTGCCCGCCCACTTCCCCAAGGACTCCTTCGGCCTCTACCACTTTGACGGCTCCCCGACCTACGAGTACGCCGACACCCGCAAGGGCGAGCACAAGGAGTGGGGCACCCAGGTCTTCGACTACGCCCGCAACGAGGTCCGCTCCTTCCTGTTCTCCTCGGCCAACTTCTGGATGACGGAGTATCACATCGACGGCCTGCGGGTGGACGCGGTGGCCTCCATGCTCTATCTGGACTACAACCGCCAGGGGGGCGAGTGGTGCCCCAACGTCTTCGGCGGCCACGAGAACCTGGAGGCGGTGGAATTCCTCCAGCGCCTCAACACCCATATGTTCCGCCTCCACCCCGGCTGCATGATGATCGCCGAGGAGTCCACCGCCTGGCCCAACGTGACCAAGCCTGTGGAGAAGGGCGGGCTGGAGGGCGGCCTGGGCTTCAACATGAAGTGGAACATGGGCTGGATGAACGACATCCTCCACTACATCCGCCTGGACCCCTACTTCCGCCAGTACAACCACCACGACATCACCTTCTCGCTGTTCTACGCCTTCTCGGAGAACTTCCTGCTCCCCCTCAGCCATGACGAGGTGGTACATATGAAGGGCTCCCTGCTCAACAAGATGCCGGGGGACGACCCCCAGAAGTACGCCGGGGTCCGGGCCTTCTACACCTATATGCTCACCCATCCGGGCAAGAAGCTGACCATCATGGGCACCGAGCTGGGCTCCTGGAGCGAGTGGCACTACGAGGGCGAGCTGGACTGGTTCGTGCTGGACCAGGACAGCGAGGACGGCCTGCGCCACCGCCAGACCCACGCCTTCTTCAAGGCGGTGAACGCCCTCTACCTCAAGACCCCCGCCCTGTGGGAGCAGGACTACTCCTGGGAGGGGTTCCAGTGGCTGGTGCCCGATGACAACAACAACAACATCATCGCCTTCACCCGCACCGACAAGAAGGGCAAGTGGGTGATGGTGGTGTGCAACTTCTCCCCCGTGATGCACGAGGACTACCGCATCGGTGTCCCCGTGGCCGGGGAGTACCAGGTGGTCTTCTCCACTGACGATTTCGACTTCGGCGGCATGGACCGGGCCAAAAAGGGCCCCATCAAGACGGCGAAGGAGGCCATGCACGGCCAGGCGCAGAGCCTGTCGGTGGTGGTGCCTCCCATGTCGGCCATGGTGCTGGAATGCACCCGGCGGACCCCGGGGCGCAAGCCCTCCGCCGCCAAGTCCTCCTCTACAGGCTCTACGGCCAGGACGGCCGGAAAAACTACCAAGAAGGATGTGAAGAAGCCGTGAAAAAAGAATGTGTGGCCATGTTGCTGGCCGGCGGACAGGGCAGCCGCCTGAAGGCTCTGACCCGCCATGTGGCAAAGCCCGCCGTCCCCTTTGGGGGCAAGTACCGCATCATTGACTTCCCTCTGTCGAACTGCGTCAACTCCGGCATTGACACCGTGGGTGTCCTCACCCAGTACCGGCCTCTGGAGCTGAACTCCTACATCGGCAACGGCGAGCCCTGGGACCTGGACCGCTCCGACGGCGGCGTCCACATCCTGCCCCCCTACCTGGGGGAGAATGAGGAGGGCTCCTGGTACAAGGGCACCGCCAACGCCATCTTCCAGAACATCAACTTCATCGACCAGTACGACCCCGACTACGTCCTCATCCTCTCCGGGGACCACATCTACAAGATGGACTACGCCGATATGCTCCGCCAGCACAAGGAGACCGGCGCCGACCTGACCATCGCCGTGCAGGAGGTCCCCATCGAGGAGGCCAGCCGCATGGGCATCATGAACACCGACGAGAACGGCCGGGTCTACGAGTTTGAGGAGAAGCCCAAGAAGCCCAAGAGCAACCTGGCCTCCATGGGCATCTACATCTTCACCTGGCCCAAGCTGCGCAAGTACCTCATCGACGACGAGAAGGACGAGAAGAGCTCCAACGACTTCGGCAAGAACATCATCCCCACCATGCTGGCCCAGGGCGAGGCGCTGCACGTCTACCGCTTCCAGGGCTACTGGCGGGACGTGGGCACCATCGACTCCCTGTGGGACGCCAACATGGATATGCTCTCGGTGGAGGACGGGGTCCATCTCTTTGACGACGACTGGCCCATCTTCGCCCGCACTCCCACCAAGCCGCCCCACTATGTGGGGCCGGACGCCAAGGTCACCCACTCCCTGCTCACCGGCGGCTGCCAGGTGGAGGGGGACGTGGAGCACAGCGTCCTGTTCCACTCCGTCACCGTGGAGCCCGGCGCCAGCGTGCGCTACTCCATCCTCATGCCCGGCGCGGTGGTGAAGGCGGGGGCCCAGGTGGACTACTCCATCGTGGCCGAGGACGCCGTCATCGAAGGCGGCGCGCTGGTGGGCGCGGTGCCCACCGATGAGGAGGGCTGGGGGATCGCCGTGGTGGCCAGCGGCGTCACCGTGGGCAAGAACGCCCAGGTCGCCCCCGCCGCCATGGTCACTAAAAATGTAAAGGAGGGCGCAAAAGCATGAATAACCTCCACGGACTGGTCTTCGCTTACCGCTCCAACAAGGACCTGCGGGAGCTGACCCAACACCGCAACACCTGCTCCATCCCCTTCGGTGGCCGCTACCGCCTGGTGGACTTCACCCTGTCCAGCATGGTCAACGCCGGCGTCACCGACGTGGGCCTGATCGTCCACTCCAGCTATCAGTCCCTGCTGGACCATGTGGGCTCCGGCAAGGACTGGGACCTGAGCCGCAAGCACGGCGGCCTGCGGATCCTGCCCCCCTTCGGCTATGCCGACGCCATCTCCAGCGACTACTACGGCCGCATGGACTCCCTGGCCGGCATCCGCTCCTACCTGGAGAACATCCGGCAGGACTATGTGATCCTGGCCGGGGGCGACCTGGCCGCCAACCTGCCCGTCCAGGCCATCTATGAACAGCACCTGGCCACCAAGGCGGACATCACCACCGTGGTCACCTGCCAGAACGTGGGCGAGCCCCGCTCCTGCACCTACCTCTCCTCCAATCCGGAGGGCCGGGTCACCGACGTGTTCGTCCACCCCAAGAGCCCCATGGGCTGTGAGTCCATGGAGGTCTACATCCTCTCCAAGCAGCTGCTGCTCAGCCTGGTGGACCACTGCGCCACCCACAACATCCACTCCTTCTCCGAGGGCGTCATCCTGGCCATGAAGGACCGGCTGCACATCCACACCTACGAGTTCACCGGCTATGTGGGCCGCTTCCACACCGTGGGCGCCTACTACGAGCACTCCATGGAGCTGCTGGACCCCGCCGTCCGGGCCAGCCTCTTTGACCCCCGCTTCCCCATCAAGACCAAGGACCAGTCCAACCCCTCCACCTACTACGGTCCGGAGGCCCAGGCTGTGGAGTCCCTGATCGCCGACGGCTGCAAGGTGGAGGGCGAGGTGGACCACTGCATCCTCTTCCGCGGCGTCA
Source organism: uncultured Oscillospiraceae bacterium (assembly GCA_947628975.1). Taxonomy (GTDB): domain Bacteria; phylum Bacillota; class Clostridia; order Oscillospirales; family Oscillospiraceae; genus MGBC124762. The sequence continues at coordinate 6,433 of CANRBW010000021.1, forward strand.
CCGTGGAGAAGGGCGCCCGCCTCTCCCACTGCATCCTCTTCCAGGGCACCCGCGTGGGCGCCGGGGCCACCCTGCAATACGCCATCACCGACAAGGACGTGACCATCAACCCCGGCCGGATGCTGATGGGCCACGAGAGCTACCCCATCGCCATCGCCAAGCGCTCCCAGGTGTGATCCGGGCCTGTCCCGGCCCGCGCCACCGTCCGGCGGTCCGGCGTTCCGGACCGCCGGTCACGCATTTCTGTGTTGAAAGGAGAAGCGTATGAACATCCTCTTTGCCTCCTCGGAGGTGGCCCCCTTCATCAAGACCGGCGGCCTGGCCGACGTGGCCGGTTCCCTGCCTGTGGCCCTGGCCAAGGCGGGGCACACGGTGAAGGTCATCCTCCCCCTCTACGAGTCCATCGGCCCCGCCTGGCGGGACCAGATGACCTTCCTGAAGTATTTCTATGTGACCCTGGCCTGGCGCACCCCCTACTGCGGCGTGTTCGAGCTGGAGAAGGACGGGGTGACCTACTGGTTCCTGGACAACGAGTACTATTTCCGCCGCAGCCAGATCTACGGCCACTATGACGACGGCGAGCGCTTCGGCTTCTTCTCCCGCGCCATTCTGGAGACGCCCTGCCAGCTGGACTGGTACCCCGACGTGATCCACTGCAACGACTGGCAGACCGCGTTGGTGCCCATCTACCTGATGGAGGAGCGCTGGCGCCATCCCCAGCTGGAGAACGCCCGGACGGTGTTCACCATCCACAACATCGAGTACCAGGGCCGCTACGGCAAGCAGACCATGCAGGACCTGTTCGGTCTGGACAACAGCTACTTCAACCCCAAGATGCTGGAGTATCACGACGACGTGAACCTGATGAAGGGGGCCATCTACGCCTCCGACTGGGTCACCACCGTCTCCCCCACCTACGCCCACGAGCTCAACTACTCCTTCTACGGCCACGGCCTGGAGGGGGTCATCAGCGAGTGCGGCGGCAAGATCTCCGGCATCCTCAACGGCATCGACGTGGACCTCTACGACCCCTCCAAGGACGACAAGCTGCCCAAGAAGTTCTCGGCCAAGTCCCTGGCGGGGAAGAAGGTCTGCAAGGAGGAGCTGCAAAAGGCGGTGGGCCTCAACGTGGATCCCCGCGTGCCCATCGTGGCCTGCGTCTCCCGCCTGGTGAGCCACAAGGGCTTCGACCTGGTCAACGCCGTTCTCCACGACATCATGCGCATGGACCTCCAGATGGTGGTCCTGGGCACCGGCGACTGGACCTTTGAGGAGTCCTTCCGCCAGGCCGCCGGCCAGTATCCCGGCCGGTTCTCCGCCCAGATCATGTACTCGGCCCAGATCGCCAACCTCATCTACGCCGGGTCCGACCTCTTCCTCATGCCCTCCATCGCCGAGCCCTGCGGCCTGAGCCAGATGATCGCCATGCGCTACGGCACCCTCCCGGTGGTCCGGGAGACCGGCGGGCTGAAGGACAGCGTGGTCCCCTACAACTACGTCACCGGCGAGGGCACCGGCTTCTCCTTTGCCGACGTGAACGCCCACGATATGCTCCACGTCCTGGAGAGCGCCGTGGGCCTCTACTACGACTACCCCAAGGAGTTCAAGAAGCTCCAGGTCAACGCCATGACCGCCGACTTCTCCTGGAACCTGTCCGCCGAGGCGTATCTGGACATCTATCACCGTTTGACCGGCAAATAACTTGACAGAACGTCGGATTTTGTTTATACTTAGGTGTCTGGGGCCCCAAACCGGCCCCAGACACCTGATTTTTTCCTCCCATTGCCGTCAAGGATCCGTTCCACGACATATACTAAACCAACACGTCGCATGAAAGGCAGGCTCACACTCATGGCTTACACCTCAAAGCAGCTGTCCAAAATGATCACCGACAAGCTCCGACGCACCTTCGGCCGGGACGTCAGCGAGGCCACCGACGCCGATATGTTCCAGGCCTGCGCCCTGGTCCTGCGGGAGATCATGTCGGCCAACCGGATGGAGACCCGGGAGAAGGCCGACAAGGCCAACGCCCGCCGGGTCCACTACCTCTCCCTGGAGTTCCTCATGGGCCGCTCCCTGGAGAAGAACGCCTTCAACCTGGGCCTTCTCCCCCAGCTCCGCCAGGCGCTGGACTCCCTGGGCTTCTCCGCCTCCGACCTCTTCGAGCTGGAGCCGGACGCGGGCCTGGGCAACGGCGGCCTGGGCCGTCTGGCCGCCTGCTACCTGGAGTCCATGTCCACCCAGGAGATCCCCGCCATCGGCTACTCCATCTGCTACGAGCTGGGCATCTTCAAGCAGTGCATCATCGACGGCCAGCAGGTGGAGCTGCCCGACAACTGGCTGGGCCTGGGCGGCACTTGGCTGGTCACCCACTCCGAGGAGATCGAGGAGGTCCACTTCGGCGGCCATGTGGAGACCACCTTTGAAAACGGCAAGGCCGTGGTCCGCCACACCGGCTACACCACCGTCCTGGCCGTCCCCCGGGACATGAAGATCGCCGGCTACAAGACCACCCACACCAACCGGCTCCGCCTCTGGGACGCCAAGAGCCCCACCCCGGTGGACCTGTCCCAGTTCTCTTCGGGCAACTACATCCAGGCCGTGGAGGAGAAGGCCACCGCCGAGGCCATCGCCAAGGTGCTCTACCCCGAGGACAACCACACCGAGGGGAAGATGCTCCGCCTGCGCCAGCAGTACTTCTTCGTCTCCGCCACCGTGCAGTCCATCGTGCGCCGCCACAAGGCCAAGTACGGCACCCTGCGGAACTTCCACGAGAAGCACGCCATCCAGATCAACGACACCCACCCCACCCTCATCATCCCGGAGCTGATGCGGATCCTCCTGGACGAGGAGGGTTACAGCTGGGACGACGCGTGGTACATCACCACCCACACCGTCTCCTACACCAACCACACCGTCCTGGCCGAGGCGCTGGAGCGCTGGCCCCAGGACCTGATCATCACCCTGCTGCCCCGGATCTGGATGATCCTGGACGAGATCTCGGGCAAGTACCAGGCCAAGCTGGAGCGGGAGTTCCACGGGGATATGGATCGGGTGGCCCGCAACGCCATCATCTGGGACGGCCAGGTCCGCATGGCCAACCTCTGCATCTGCGCCTGCCAGGCCATCAACGGCGTGTCCGCCCTCCACTCCGAAATCCTCAAGCACGACGTCTTCCAGGACGCCTACCGCCGCGAGCCCAAGAAGTTCCTCAACGTCACCAACGGCATCGACCACCGCCGCTGGCTGGCCCAGATCAACCCCGGCCTCCACGAGCTGATGTGCGAGGCGGTGGGCTCCTCGGGGGACTATCTGCTCCACCCGGAGCTGATGGGCCAGCTGGAGAAGAAGGCCACCGCCGCCACCGTCAAGCGCCTGGGCGAGATCAAGGCCGCCAACAAGAAGGCCTTCGCCGACTGGTGGGCCAAGGAGACCGGCGTGCTGCTGAACGTGGACGCCATGTTCGACGTGCAGGTCAAGCGGCTGCACGAGTATAAGCGCCAGCTGCTGAACGTCATGCACATCATCTACCTCTACCAGCGGCTGAAGAGCGACTCCAGCTTCCAGTTCACCCCCAGGGTCTACCTCTTCGGGGCCAAGGCCGCCCCCGGCTACGCCATGGCCAAGCAGATCATCCACCTGATCAACTCCCTGGCCGCCACGGTGAACGCCGACCCGGCGTGCAAGGACCGGCTCCAGGTGGTCTTCCTGGAGAACTACCGGGTGAGCCTGGCCGAGCGGCTGATGCCCGCCGCCGAGCTCTCCGAGCAGATCTCCACCGCCGGCAAGGAGGCCAGCGGCACCGGCAACATGAAGTTCATGATGAACGGCGCCCTGACCATCGGCACCCTGGACGGGGCCAACGTGGAGATGTGCCAGCAGGTGGGAGAGGACAATATGTTCCTCTTCGGCCTCACCGCCCAGGAGGTGGCCGACCGGGTCCGCCAGGGCTACCGCTCCTACGAGTACTACAACCAGAACGAGACCCTGCGCCGCATCCTGGACCAGATGACCCGCGGCTTCAACGACGGGGTGAGCTATACCGACATCGTCAACTCCCTGCTCTTCGCCCCCTCCGGCGGCATCGCCGACCAGTATTTCCTCCTGGCCGACTTCGAGAGCTACCGCGCCGCCCAGGCCCTGGCCGGGGAGACCTACAAGGACCAGAAGAAGTGGAACCAGATGGCCCTGGTGAACATCGCCCGCTCCGGCCTCTTCGCCGCCGACCGGGCGGTGGCCGAGTACGCCAAGAATATCTGGCACGTCCCCGTCCGCAAGGACTGAGCGGACCGCCTGTCCATCCCCGCGCAAACAAAACCGCATACAAAAAGGGCGTGGAACGATATGTTCCACGCCCTTTTTGCGGGTTTTCTGTATGTGGTCATAATATGGAGGGTATGTGCAGTCTTTGCGCGCGGTCATTGTCACAAAGGTTTTTGTGCGGGTTTTCAATATGTGGTCATAATATGGAGGGTACGTGCAGTCTTTGCGCGCGGTCATTGAACCAACGGTTTTTGTGCGGGTCTTTTGTACGCAGTCACTGATACAAAGGGTGTGCAGTCTTTGCGCGCGGTCATCATTTGCCGAAGGGGCGGTCGCCCCGCTCCCAGCGGCGCTTGTTGTGGAGGTAGTAGGGCCCTTCAAAGCCCAGCATGAACACCCACCCCACACAGCAGGCCAAGGCCACCCCCACGATGCCGATCCGGGGGGCCAGGAGGTAGGTCCCCAGCACCCGGAAGGTGACCTGGACCATAGTGGCCGCCAGGGTCACCCGCATCCGGCCGCACCCCCGGAAAAAGCCCTGGACCCCGTTGCTCAGGGCGGGCAGGATGTACAGCCAGCCCATGACCCCCAGGTAGGTACAGCCCATGGCGATGGCCCCCGCGCCGCTGCCCTCCTCCACGAACAGCCACATGATGGGCCGCCGGAACCCCTCCGCCACCAGGCAGATGATCCCCCAGTAGCACAGCTCCAGCCCCAGGCCGATCCGGAAGCCCCGGTAGATCCGCGCCCGGTCCTCCGGGGTCTTCGCCCCCCGGCCCCGGTACTGGGCCACGAAGGTGGTGATGGCCTGGGCGATGGACTGCTCCGGGGTGAAGGCGAAGTCGTCCACCCGGGTGACGGCGTTGAAGGCGGCCATGGCGTCCACCCCCAGGCCGTTGACGCACCGCTGGATGAGCAGCTTGCCGATGGGCTGGCAGGACTGCTGAAGGGCGGTCACCGAGCCGTAGCGCAGGGTGATCTTCAACAGGGACCGGTCCAGCCGCAGCTCGCCCCGGCCCAGGGCCAGCTCCGGGACCCGGCGGTAGATGTAGAGGATGGACATCAGCGCCGAGGCGGCCTCCGCCACCACCGTGGTCACCGCCGAGCAGAGGATGCCAAAGCCCAGAAAGCCGATGAAGACCACGTCCAGCCCGGCGTTCAGCAGAGAGGAGAAGACCAGGAACTTCAGCGGCGTCTTGGAGTCCCCCACGCTCTTGAGGGCGGCGGCCAGGGTGTTGTAGAAGTAGGTAAAGGGCGTGCCCAGGAAGATGATCCGCACATAGCCCCCCGTCATGGCCAGGATGGACCGGGGCACCTTCAGCGCCACCAACAGCGGCCCGGTGAACAGCGCCCCCAGGCAGGCGGCGGTCAGGGAGAAGGCCAGGCCGAACAACAGCACCGTGGACATCTCCCGCTTCAGTTTCTCCCGGTCCCCCGCGCCGAAGAACTCGCTCATCAGCACCCCGGCCCCCAGGCTCAGCCCGGAGATGCCCAGGATCAGGATGTTCATAATAGGGCTGGCGGTGCCCTCGGCGGCCAGGGCGTCCTTGCCGATGAACCGCCCCGCGATCACCGAGTCCACCAGGTTGTAGGACAGCTGGAACAGGTTGCCCAAAATCAGCGGCCCGGCGTAGCGGACCAGGTTCCGGGCGGTGCTCTCGCGGGTCATGTCCAGCTTCGCCATGATCTCACTCCTCGATCTGCTCCCTGGCCTCCTGGGCGGAGTCCTCGGTGACCACGTGGAAGTAGTCGTCCTCGCTCCAGCCGAAGCGCCGGCGGCGGCGCTTCAGCAGCGGGGTCAGCACCGCGTAGAGCACGATGGCCAGGATCCCGGCGGAGAAGCCGTTGTTGTAGAGGTTGACCCCCTCGGCGGCCACCCCGGCCCGGAGGACGATGCAGGAGTGGAGAAAGCCCGCCAGCACCCCCACCGGCCAGCCGAAGTGCCCCGACAGGGGGGCCAGGGTGGTGCCGAACAGCCCCGCCATCTGGATGGACGGGTTCTCGAAGGAGTGGAGGACCAGTCCCCCCAGCCCCACCCCCGCCATCACCGGGACGATGTTGGCCGGGTGCTTGCCGAAGGCGGCGAAACCCAGAATGGCGAAAAAGCCCCCCATCACCGGGCCGTTGAAGTCCGCCCCGGTGAGGAGCAGGTAGACCATGGCCACCGCCCCGCACAGGCCCATATTCACCAGCACCGGCCCCAGGCCGAAGGAGAGGAAATAGTCGCTGGGGGCGCGGCCCACGGTGCGGAGGATCCGCCTCATCCCCCGCCACGCCTCCCGGCCCTCAAGGGCGGTGCCCAGGGCGGTGAGTACCACGCACAGCCCCGCCATAAACAGGGCGATGGGCAGACGGTACTCCACCGACCAGTGGTCGGCCGGCGTGGTGGGGGAGCGGCCCATAGCCGCCATTACCGGCACGATGACCAGGGCCAACAGCCCGCAGGCGAAGCCCATGTTGTAGAGGTTCATGCCGTTTTGCACCTTGTAGGTATAGGCCGACAGCGGGGGCAGGCAGAAGCCGATGACCAGCCCCACCAGCAGTCCCAGCCCCACGCTGCCCCAGCCGGAGTTGAGGGCGAAAAAGCTGACGCAGGGCCCCAGGGCGCTGGCCAGCAGACCCGCCGAGGCGTACTTGGCGAACTTCTCCCTGCGGACCTTGGCGTAGAGCCAGGTCCCGGCCAGGATGGGCAGGGTGTTGAAGATGTTCTTGCCAAAGAAGGAGAAGCCGGTCATCAGCCCGATGACCACCAGGGTGAAGCCGTTGACCCCGCTGCCGCAGAGGCGCAGGACCGCCAGGGAGAAAGCGCACACCATGGCCGCGTTGACAAAGGCGGCGGCGGGACCGCCCACGGCGAAGTAGTCGGTGATGAGGATGTCCTGGTTGACCAGGATGCGGTAGAGCCCGCCGGGGACCTCCCGCCAGTCCCCCGTCAGCGCCGCCATGGCCAGCAGCGCGGCGCACAGCGCCACGCCGCCCAGATAGACCAGCCTGTCCTGCCTCTCCTTCACCCCGCGTCCCTCCTTTGCCGTCACTCCAGCCCGAAGATGGCCCGGGCGGTCCGGGCGTCCGCCGCCACCGCGTCCCTCAGCTCCTCCAGGGAGCCGAAGCGCCGCTCCGGCCGGAGGCGGCGGACCGGCTCCACCCGCAGTTCCCGGCCGTAGAGGTCGCCGTGGTAGTCCAGCAAAAAGCTCTCCACCGTCACGCCCCCGCCGTCCCCCACCGTGGGCCGGACGCCCACGTTGGACACCGCCGGCGCCTCCTGCCCGTCCGGCAGGCGGACCCTGGCGGCGTAGACCCCGTAGGGGGGGAGGAGCAGCCGGGGATCCGGGATCAGGTTCACCGTGGGGAAGCCCAGGCGCCCCCCCAGCCCCTTGCCGTGGACCACCTGGCCCCGGAGGAAGTAGGGGTGGCCCAGAAAGCGCTCCGCCCGCTCCAGCTCCCCGGCCCCGACCATGGTCCGGATCGCGCTGGAGGAGACCCGCCGGCCCTCCAGCCGGACCTCCTCCACCACGTCGCACCCCAGGCCCAGCTGGGCGCACAGCGCCCGGAGCTTCTCCGCCGTCCCCGCCCCGTCCCGGCCGAAGCGGTAGTCGTCCCCCGCCACCAGGTGGCACGCGCCGCAGCGCCCCACCAGCACCCGGGTGACGAAATCCCGCCAGGACAGGTCCCGCGTCTCCCGGTCGAAGGGGAGGACCAGCACCTCCTCCACGCCGTACAGCTCCTCCATGAGGGCCGCCCGGTCCTCCGGGGTGGTGAGCA
>CANRBW010000022.1 GCA_947628975.1 uncultured Oscillospiraceae bacterium
GCCAAGGACCTGGGCACCGGAAAGGAACAGCACATCACCATCACCTCCTCCACCAATATGTCCAAGGACGACATCGACAAGGCGGTCCGGGAGGCGGAGCAGTTCGCCGCCGAGGACGCCAAGAAGAAAGAGGAGATCGAGACCCGCAACAGCGCCGACCAGATGGTCTACCAGACGGAGAAGACCCTGGAGGAGCTGGGCGACAAGGTGGACGCCGCCGACAAGGCCAACGTGGAGGCCGCTCTGAACAAGGCCAGAGAGGCCCTGAAGGGCACCGACATCGCCGCCATCAAAGCCGCCACCGAGGAGCTGAGCAAGGTCTTCTACCCCATCACCGAGAAGCTCTACCAGCAGCAGGCCCAGGCCGGCCAGGCCGCCGGTCAGCCCGGTCCCGCCGCCGGGGCCGCCCCCGGCGGGGACGACGGCGTGGTGGACGCGGACTACACCGTGGTGGACCCCGACCAGAAGTGACCCATCCCCTGCCCGGCGGAGGCCGGGGCCTCCGGCCCCGCCCCCGCCGGGCGCGGTCACATCCCCGCAGAGAGAGGTGACACCCTATGCCCGACCAAAAGCGAGATTACTACGAGGTCCTGGGCGTCTCCAAAGGCGCCTCTGACGACGAGATCAAGAAGGCCTACCGCAAAAAGGCCAAGGAGTACCACCCCGACCTCCACCCCGGCGACAAGGCCGCCGAGGCCAAGTTCAAGGAGGTCAACGAGGCCTACGAGGTGCTGTCCGACGCGGACAAAAAGGCCCGCTACGACCAGTTCGGCCACGCCGGGGTGGACCCCAACTTCAACCCCGGCGGCGGCTTCGGCGGGGGCTTTGGGGGCTTCGGCGGTTTCGAGGACCTGGGCGACCTCTTCGGCTCCTTCTTCGGCGGCGGCTTCGGCGGCGGCCAGGCCCGCCGGGCCAACGGTCCCCAGCAGGGGGAGTCGCTGCGGCTGCGCCTGGAGCTGAGCTTTGAGGAGGCCGCCTTCGGCTGTGAAAAGGAGATCGAGCTGACCCGTACCGAGTCCTGCGGTACCTGCTCCGGCACCGGCTGCGCCCCCGGCACCACCGCCGAGATCTGCCCCGACTGCCGGGGCGCGGGGGTGGTGCGGGTCCAGCGGGGCGGGGGTAGCTTCTCCTTCACCACCACCCAGCCCTGCCAGAAGTGCGGCGGCACCGGCAAGATCATCCACTCCCCCTGCCACGCCTGCTCCGGCACCGGCGCGGTCCGCAAGCAGAAGCGGGTCAGCGTCTCCATCCCCGCCGGCATCGACGACGGCCAGACCGTCTCCCTCCGGGGCCAGGGCAACGCCGGGAAGAACGGCGGCCCGGCGGGGGACCTGCTGGTCACCGTCCTGGTGCGGCCCCACCCCCGCTTCCGCCGGGAGGGCACCACCGTCTACATGGACCAGAGCGTCACCTTCACCCAGGCCGCCCTGGGGGCGGAACTGGAGATCGACACCCTGGACGGGAAGGTGAAGTGGAGCCTCCCCGCCGGGACCCAGCCGGGGACCACCTTCCGGCTCCGGGGCAAGGGCGTGCCCTCCCTGCGGGGCCGGGGCCGGGGGGACCAGCTCATCACCGTCCAGGTCCAGGTGCCCGGACGGCTCACCGACGCCCAGCGGGACGCCCTGCGGGCCTTCGCCCAGGCCATGGGGGAGGACGCCGGGGCGGACGGCAAGAGTTTCTTTGACAAACGCAAGAAAAAAAAGTAAAATAGGGAGTGGGCCCTTCGGCCCGCTCCCTTCTCGTGTCTGTATCCCGCCCTTTTCAGGAGGTGCCGCCTGTGACGTTTGCCGCCCTGCCGGCTGTTCTGGTCCTGGCCGGGGTCTTTTTCTTTCTGTCCTACTATCTGGAGATCCTCCGCCCCCGGAAGGGGACGCTGGACTGGATCGCCCTGCGGGAGCGGCGGCCCTTCACCTTCGCCGTCCGCCGCCACCCCATGGAGCGGCGGGACCTCCTGCCCGTCCTGCTCCTCACCGCCGCCTACGCCCTCACCGCCTTCTTCCAGCTGGGCAGCCTGACCGCCCCCCAGGACCCCCTGGACCTGGCCGACGGGCAGGTCCGTACCCTGGCGGTCCAGGGCGAGCCCGTCCGGATCGCCAAACTGCGCGTCTACGCCGCCCTGGGCACCGGGGGCTACGACCTGGAGACCAGCGAGGACGGCCGCACCTGGTACCGGCTCTGGTCCCGGGCCGAGGACGGCCAGGGCGACCGGCGGGTCTACTACTGGGGCCAGGCGGAGGGGTACGCCGCCAGCTACGCCCTGGACCAGCCCTACACCCAGCTGCTGAAGTGGCGGGACATCCCCCTGGACAACCCCCGGTGGACCCGCTTCCTGCGCCTCCGGGGCCGGGCGGACGGGGCGGTGCTCCAGCTGGGCAAGCTGATCCTCCTGGACCAGGACGACCGGCCCATCGCCGCCCAGTGGACCGGGGAGGACGGCGCGCCCCTTCCGGCGGAGCTGGCCGACCTGCTGACGGCGGACGACACGGTGCCGGAGGCCGCCTCCTGGCGGAACAGCGCCTATTTTGACGAGATCTACCACGTCCGCACCGCCCTGGAGCACCTCCAGGGGGTCTACCCCTACGAGGTCACCCATCCCCCCCTGGGCAAGCTGATCATCGGCCTGGGGATCCGGCTCTTCGGGGCCACCCCCTTCGGCTGGCGGTTCATGGGGACCCTGTTCGGGGTGCTGATGCTCCCGTTGTTCTATATCCTTGTGAAGCACCTCTTCGGCAAGCGGGTCCTGGCGGTGTGCGGCACGGCGCTGTTCGCCAGCGGCTTCCTCCACCTGACCCAGACCCGCATCGCCACCCTGGACACCTACGGGACCTTCTTCGTTTTGCTCTCCTACCTGTTCTTCTACCGCTGGCTCACCGCCCCGGCCACCCCGGACCGGAAGGGCCGCGTCCACGAGGGGTACGGCCAGCTGGCCCTCAGCGGTCTCGCCTGGGGGGTGGGCTGCGCGTGCAAGTGGACGGTGGTCTACGCCGGGGTGGGGCTTGCCCTGCTCTACGGGATCCACCTGGTCACCCAGGTCCGGCTCCGCCGCGGCCGGGAGGACGGCCCGCCGGTGGGCCGGTGGCTGGTGAAGACCCTGGCGGTCAGCGCGGCGGCCTTCGTGCTCCTCCCCGCGGGGCTCTACACCCTCACCTATCTGCCCTACGCCCAGGCCGCCGGGCACCCCGGCCTCGCCGGGGCGCTGGACGAGATGTGGCGCAACCAGATCCATATGCTCACCTACCATAACGGCGTCCACTCCTACCACGCCTACGCCTCCCGCTGGTATCAGTGGGTGGTGGACGGGCGGCCCATCCTCTACTACGTCCAGAACCTCCCCGGCGGCCGGGTGGAGAAGTTCGCCGCCCTGACCAACCCCCTGACCACCTGGCTGGGGCTGCCGGCCATCCTCCTGTGCATGGCCCGGTGCTTCCGGCGGATGTGGGCCAAGCTGGCCCTGGTCTGGGGGGTGGGCCTGGGGTGCTGTGGGGCGTGCTGGCTGGTGGGCCGGGTGCCAAACGGCGCCTTCGACCCCGCCCTCGCCCCGGAGGACCTGCGGTTCCGGCTGGCGCTGATGGGGGGCTGTCTGGCGGGGTATCTGCTCCTCAGCGGCCTGCTGGTCTGGGCCACCGACCAGCAGCCGAGCTCCCCCCGGTGCCTCTTCTTCTCCCTGGGCTTCCTCGCCCAGTTCCTCCCCTGGGCCTTCATCGGCCGGACCACCTTCGCCTACCACTTCTTCCCCTCCACCCTCTTCCTGCTCCTGGCCATCTGCGCCCTGTTCAACGACCTGATGGACTCCCCCCGGGCCAGGTGGCGCTTCCCGGTCTACGCCGTGACCGGGGGCTCGGTGGGGCTGTACCTCCTCTTTTACCCCTACCTCACCGGCCTGACCATGACCCCCTGGTACTTCACCACCTTCCTGCGCTTTCTCCCCTCCTGGCCCTGACACTTTTTCCCGAAAGGGGGCGCGCCCTGTGTTCCTGGGCGATCTGCACACCCACTCCCGCTGTTCCCCGGACGGCTCCCGCGCCATGGCGGACATGGCCCTGGCCGCCGGGGCGGCGGGGCTGACCCTGCTGTGCGTCACCGACCACTGCGACCTGCTGGACCTGGACGGCGCGCCCACCCCCCGGTACGACTGGGATCCCTGCCGGGCCGACTTCCAGGCGGCGGCGGAGCGGCTCCCCGCCGGGCTGAGCCTGCGCCGGGGCGTGGAGCTGGGGGAGGCCTACGAGGACCCCGCCGCCGCCAGGGCCATCCTGGCCGCCGCGCCGGAGCTGGACCTGGTCATCGGCTCGGTCCACAACCTGCGGACCATCCAGGGCAAGCGGGACTTCTACTACGCCGACTACGCCGACCCCGCCTTCTGCCAGGCCGCCCTGGAGGACTATCTGGGCTCCCTGGAGGCCCTGACCGGTCTGCCCGACTGCTACGACACCCTGGCCCACCTCCTCTACCCGTTGCGGTATATGGAGCGGGCCGGGCGCCGGGTCTCCCTGCTCCAGGGGGAGCTGGCCCCCCGGCTGGAGGGGGTGCTGCGACAGGTCGCCGACCAGGGCAAGGCCCTGGAGGTGAACACCTGGCGGGGCAGAACGGTGGCGGAGTGGGCGCCCATCCTGCGGCGGTTCAAGGCCCTGGGCGGGGAGTACGTCACCGTGGGCTCCGACGCCCACGACCTGGAACACATCGGCGCTGGGGTCCGGGAGGCCTACGCGCTGATGAAGGACTGCGGGTTCCGCTACACCGCGGTCTATCTGGGACGAGTTCCCGAAATGGAGGCGATCTGACATGGAAGAGACCTGCAAGGTGGCCCTGGGCTGTGACCACGGAGGCTTCGCCCTGAAAGAGAAGCTGAAGGCCCATCTGCTCCAGCGGGGGATCCTGTGCGAGGACTTCGGCTGTCACAGCCCGGAGAGCTGTGACTACCCCGTCTACGGCGAGCTGGCCGCCCGCGCGGTGGCGGACGGCGGGTGCCGCTTCGGCGTGGTGGTCTGCACCACCGGCATCGGCATCTCCATCGCCGCCAACAAGGTCCGGGGGATCCGCTGCGCCCTTTGCCACGAGCCCTGGAGCGCCAAGATGACCCGCCGCCACAACGACGCCAACATGCTGGCCCTGGGGGCGGAGGTCACTGGCCCCAGCCTGGCCATCGACATTCTGGACGCCTTCCTGGACAGCCAGTTCGAGGGCGGCCGCCACCAGCGGCGGGTGGACCTGATCGGGGCCATCGAGTCCCGGCCCTGACCGCCGCGGGAACCTTTTGGAGGGAAATCCGTCTGAGCGAGGCGGGTCTCTAATACAAAAGCGAAGGAGAGATGTATATGAAAAAGATCCTGTCCCTGACGCTGGCCCTGGCCCTGACCGCCGCCCTGGCCGCCGTCCCCGCCCTGGCCGAGGAGGCGCCCATGCCCATCCTCCCCAGTCCCCCCGCCGACTGGCCCGGCGGCCAGCAGGCCAACGGCGACGTCGCCCTCATCGGCGGCCAGCCCGCCCTCTCCCCCTCCTACCTCGGGGAGATCACCGTGGACGGCGCGGCGGTGGACCTGTCCGGCATCCCCGGCGCCCCCGCGGGCTATCTGCCCATGCGGGCCGTCTGCGAGGCCGCGGGGGGCTATGTGGCGTGGTACCCCCAGGACCACGAGGCCTTCTTCCAGCTCTGCGGCGCGGGGGTCACCGTTGACCTCACCGACCTGTCGGTGAAGCTCTCCAACGAGCCGGTGGAGGGAGTCTCCGCCTACCTGGACCCCTCCGGCTACACCTTCCTGCCCCTGACCTTCCTCCGCACCATCGAGGACTTCCAGGTGGACGACCACCCGGAGCTGGACGCCGTCCGCCTCGACATCACCACCCTGCCTGAGTACACCGAGATGGAGAAGCTGTCCCAGACCATCCAGGAGACCTGCTCCATCAACGCCGCCGAGACCGACCCGGCCATCCTGGAGATGCTGGGCTTCGACCTGGACAACTACGACGAGCTGGTGGCCCTCTCCCCCTTCTTCAACGTCACCTCCGACGTGCTGTTGATCGCCCAGGTGAAGGAGGGCAGGATGGACGCGGCCAAGGAGGACTTCCAGGCCATGTGGCAGCAGCAGTACAACAACTTCGAGCGCTACCTGCCCGACCAGTTCGCCAAGGTGAAGGCCGCCCAGACGGTGGTGAGCCCGGACGGGACCCACCTGATGCTGGTCATCAGCCAGGACCCGGCCACCGCCGTGGAGATGTTCAACGCCGCCTATCCCCAGCTGGCCCGCTGAACCGCCCGCGCCCTTCCTGACCGACCGCGAGACCGCCGCCCCGCCGGGGCGGCGGTTTTCTCTTGACAACCGCGTCCAGTGTGATATACTCCACCTTGTGGATCCCGTCTCATTTTTTACCAAGGAGTGTTTTGCTATGGACAAAAAGGTATTTGAACTGCTCAACGACCAAATCAACAAGGAGTTCTACTCCGCCTACCTCTACCTGGATATGGCCAACTTCTACGCCAAGAAGGGCCTGGACGGCTTCGCCAACTGGTACGAGGTCCAGGCCAAGGAGGAGCAGGACCACGCCATGCTCATGTACCAGTACCTCCACAACAACGGCCAGGACGTGACCCTGGGCGCCATCGCCAAGCCCGACAAGGAATTCAAGACCCTCATGGACCCCCTGAAGGCCGCCCACGAGCACGAGCAGTACGTCACCAGCCTCATCAACGCCATCTACGCCGCCGCCATCCAGGTCAACGACTACCGCACCACCCAGTTCCTGGACTGGTTCATCAAGGAGCAGGGCGAGGAGGAGAAGAACTCCGGGGATATGATCACCAAGATGGAGCTCTTCGGGGACGACGCCAAGGCCCTCTATATGCTCAACGCCGAGCTGGCCGGCCGGGCCTACTCCGCCCCCTCCCTGGTCCTGGACTGACCCGCTCAGGCCCCATCCAACGCGAAACACGGCCCGGAGGCGACGCCTCCGGGCCGTGTTGTCTTCCCGTTTTTACACCGCCAGCCCCGCCTGGGCGAAGAGCCGCCGGGCGTTGCCGGAGAAGACGGCCTCCCGCTCCGCCGGGGTGAGGCGCGGGTCCGCCGCCACGCCCCCCACATACATATAGGGGTTGCAGACGGGGTAGTCGGTGCCGAAGAGGATCCGCTCCACCCCCACCTGGTCGATGAGGGCCCGCAGGACCCCGTAGCGGAACAGGCCGGTGCCGGAGAGGTCCAGGTGGAAGTTCCGGCTCTTGCTCAGCCGGGCCATGTGCCGCCGGACCGGCTCCCCGTCGCCGGGGTGGGCGAAGACGATGGTGCAGCCGGGGTGGGCGTCGGCCATGGCGTCCATGGCGTCCTCCCCCATGGAGTGGAGGCTGACGATCATCCCCAGGTCCTGGGCCGCGTCCAGAATTTTGGAGAAGCCGGGGCAGGCGTAGTCCTCCCAGCCGTGGAAGTAGGGCGTCAGCTCCCCCACCAGCCGCACCCCCTGGGCGTGGAGGGCCTCCATCTCGGCCAGGGACTCCCGCACGAAGTCGGGGTGGACCATCATGCCGGGGAGGTAGGCCGGGCCCAGGACCTCCCCCAGCGCCAGCATCTCCCGGTTGCAGGCGTGGACCACGTCCCACCAGGACAGATCCTCCGGCCGCACCCCCTCCGCCAGGGCCACGTCCTCCCTCTGGCGGATCACCGAGCCGCAGAAGGTCCCGATCCCCGCCGCCCGGAGGTCGGAGAGGATGGTCCCAGCGCTCATGGCGCAGTGGTCCTTGTAGCGGCAGATGTTGTCCTGGGAATACAAAAAGGGGTGGGTGTGAAAGTCGATGATCTCCGGCACCGCGGCTCGCCTCCTGAAAAGGGTCTCACACCGTACTCAGTCAGTACATTTTTCGCTCTGCGAATATTGTACCACACCCGCCCGGCCCTGGCAAGGGTCCGGGCATTTCCGCCGCGCCTCCGGCATAGCCTAGGGGTGTATCCAACACCTTGAGGAGGGGTCTTCTATGCGCGTGTTTGTCCTGCGGCGGCGGCGCCTGGCCGTCCTGGCCTGCGTCCTGGCCGCCGCAGCCATGTTCTGGGCGGTGAACCACCCGGCGGCGGTGGGCGCGGCGGCCGCCGGCCGGCAGCTGCCCATCTACTGCGTCCGCCGGGACCAAAAAATGGCCTCCCTGACCTTTGACGCCGCCTGGGGCAACGAGGACACCCAGGCCCTCATCGACATCCTGGGGGCCTACAACGTGAAGGCCACCTTCTTCGTGGTGGGGGACTGGGTGGAGAAGTACCCGGAGTCGGTGAAGGCCCTCCACGACGCGGGGCACGAGGTGATGGCCCACTCCGACCACCACGACCACTTCAACGCCCTCACCACCGACCAGATCGTGGCCGACCTCAACGCCTGCAACGACAAGATCCAGGCGGTCACCGGCGTCCGCCCCACCCTCTTCCGCCCCCCTTACGGGGAGTATGACGACCATGTGATCACCGCCGTGCGGGGGATGGGGGTCCAGCCCATCCAGTGGGACGTGGACTCCCTGGACTGGAAGGACCTCTCCGCCGCCGAGATCACCCGGCGGGTGACCTCCAAGGTCCAGCCGGGGTCCATCTGCCTCTTCCACAACGCCGCCAAGCACACCCCCGAGGCCCTGCCCGACGTCATCGAGGCCCTCATCGGCCAGGGCTACACCCTGGTGCCGGTCTCCCAGCTCATCTTGCAGGGGGACTACACCATCGACCACACCGGCCGCCAGTGCCCGGCGTAGGGGCGGCGTCCCCCCGCGCGGCGGCGAGACAGACAAAAAAGCAAGACAGGAGAGGTCTTCTCCTGTCTTGCTCGCTGTGTTAGGCGGCGGAGCCGCGGTCAGGCTTTGGGGTTGGAGCGGATGACGCGGATGGCGTTGGAGTCGCTGTCATAAAACAGGTACTGCTCATCGGCGGTGACCCACAGGTTGTGTCTGCTGGGCATGGGCCGCAGGTCCAGGATATCCACGTCCTTGGAGGGGTCCAGCTTGGTCTGCTCAGCGCCGTCGGAGGGACGGACGACCCAGATCCCGTTGGGGCCCCAGCAGTATATCTTGCCGTTGGCGTAGCGGTTGCAGTAAGCATTGGTACTGCTGGTCATGAACGCCATATCCCCAGTCCCATAGTCGTACTTTTTCAGCCAAGCACCATCTATCACATAAATATCCGCGCCGCTTTGGAACACCGCATAATAAGACCTGCCAAGGCCTGTAATTACGGCATTTTCCGCAACGTCAAAAATATAATCCGCATAGTCATAGGTTGTATAAGAACCATAAGCCCTGATTACAAAAGTCCCATCGCTGAGGGCACACTGAATACTTCTCGGAGAAATGGAATTGAAATAACCAATATAAACGTTGGAGGATATGTCCGCAAAATAGCTCAGATCCCCATTTTCCAGGGTGAAGATCCCCTCGCAGCCCTTGTCGCTGTTGGGCAGGGTCCAGCCCGCGTCGGTGTCATTCTGGACGGAGGCAAACTCGCCCCACACCAGCAGGCGGCCCGCCACGTCGTCCCAAAAGACCTGCTCGACGGTCAGGTCCTGGTAGGTGACGGTGGACGGGACCTCCGGCTCCGGCTCGGGCTCGGGCTCCTGGGTAACGTCCTCCTCCGGCTCGTCCTCGGCGGGCTCCGATCCGGGCTCCGATCCCTGGTCCTCCTCCGGCTCGTCCGCGGGGGGCTCGTCCTCGTCCTCGTCCAGGGCGGAGAGGCCGGTGGCCTGGGGCTCCACGGGCACCTCCACGGTGGCCCGGCCCACGTCCAGCAGGGTGGTGGTCTTGCCGGTGTCGGGGTCCAGGGAGAGGATCTTGTCGCTCTTGGCGTTGTAGAAGATGAGGTTGCTGTCGTCATCCATGGTCATCATCATCTTGGTGTCGGAGATCTCCACGTTCTTCACCAGCGTCTCCGCCACATAGGGCTTGGCGGGCTCCGGCGCGGGCGCGGGCATGGGGTCGGTCGTGGTGCTGGGTTTGGAGGAGCCGGAGGAGTCCGCGGGCGTTTGGGAGGACTCCGGGGCGGTGGTGGTCTCGGTGGTCTTGGAGGTCTCGGTGGTCTTGGAGTCCTCGGCGGCCTTGGAAGTCTCGGCGTCCTCGGCGGCGATGACCTTGTTGTCGTTGCCGTACTGGAAGGCCCGCCAGAGCATGGCCGCCGCCTCGCTGCGGGTGATGGTGGCCTGGCCCCGGAAGGTGCCGTCCACATAGCCGCTGATGATGCCGTTTTCCACCGCCAGGGCCACATAGGGCTGGGCGGCGGCGGAGATGCCCTCCACATCGGAGAACATGGTCTGGAGGATGCTCAGGTCGGCCAGGCGGGTGTCATAGCCCTTCAGCTTGACCACCGCCACGGCGATGTCCTCCCGCAGAGCGCCCTCCTTGGGGTGGAAGCTGGTGCCGCCCCAGCTGTCCTGGTAGGCGGTCATGTAGGGCTTGGACGTCTCGATAAAGGGGCTGGCCCAGTAGGTCACGTCCACGTCGGTATAGCTGCTGTACTCCACCGGGGTGGCGGTGAGCCCGGCGGCCACCACCATGATCTTGGCAAACTCCTCCCGGGTCACGATCTTATCGGGGTAGTACTTTCCGTCGGGATAGCCGTTGATGGCGCCCCGCTCCACCAGCTCGCCCACATACTGGAAGGCCCAGTGGTCGGTGGGCACGTCGCTGAAGCGCTGGGTGTAGGTCTTCTCGTTGGGGTTCAGCTCCGCCCCGTATTCCACGGCCAGGGCGGGGACGGCCAGGCCCAGGGTCAGGGCCAGGGCGCACAGCAGGGACAGTAGTTTTTTCATGGTTCGATCTCCCTTCCTCATTTTATATCCTGGTTTTCAGGTCGAACGACTTAAACTCGCGGCAGGTTGCCGCCGGCGGGTCACCACCACCGCCGTTCAAACTGCAGCACAGATGTGACGGTGCCGTCTTCATAGACCCAATAAGCGTAAATGCTGTTATCGTAATAGTATAGATAGATCCGCTTTCCCTGGCCCCCACTTGAAGACTCCAGGTCCGCGTACAGATTTCCATCATCATCGGCGCTCAGGATGCCGGTGGACCTGGCCCCGCCGTGAGTAGCGGTCGCGTAAAAATCGTTGATCACATAGACTTGCTCTGTGCTCATGTTATTTTCAATGGTAAGCGCTTCACCGGTCCCCATTGCATCCCAACTTCCGTACAACAAACTGAGTTCCTCGTCATACACGGAGACATACTCATAATCATCGTTCCAATCGTCGTCAAGGAACAGGCCGTCGGTGTCGTCCTCTTCTTCTTCATAGTACGAGTCGTAGTCGAAGGCCGGGGTGGGGGCGGGGATGGGCGTAGGCGCCGGCGTGGGAGTCGGCGTAGGCGTCGGCGTGGGCGCGGGGGTCGGGGTGGCGAGGCTGGACGACGACCAGCTTGTGGTGGTCCGGCTGGTGGTGGTCGATGGGCTGGACAGGGCCTTTGGGGGCGCCTCAGGCAGGTTGTTGGCCACGAGCACCACCAGCCCGGCGGCCAAAAACGCGCCGATGGTCGCGCCGGCGATCGCCCCGCCGACGGCGTGCTCCGCGGAGGAGGTGGGCAGAACGCCGGTCCGGCGGGTCAGCTCCTCCTGGAGCTGCCGCAGGTCGCCGCGCCTCTGGGCGGTCAGCTCGACCTCGGTGGTCCCGGTCTGGCCGCGGATGTCCAGGGTGTAGTGGAGGAGGTGGAAGCGCACCCACCACGCCATCAGGGCGAAGGACCCGGCCAGTATGGCCACGCCCGCGGGCAGCTCGTCCTCCTCGATGGGGAGGGCGAAGCCGAACAGGGGCAGCAGGGGCAGGGCCACAAAGACAAACAGCGTCATCATGATCACGCACCACACCCCCACCGACACCTCAGGGGTCAGGGTGAGCTGGCTGATCTCTTTCAGGGGGATCTCCCGCTCCGTCTCCCCCCTATGCCACAGCATCCTGTACCGGGCGTTGCAGAGCAGACGCCTGTCGTCCACCTCCGCGCGGAAGGCCGCGTACTGATTCCAGCGCATGGTGGCCCGACGATACCTCCAGGAGAACTCCCTGGGCGGCTCGCCCGTGCCGGTCTCCTGGGGCTGGTCCGCCTCGCCCTCCTCCGGCTTCGGCGCGGGCGCGGGAGTGGACGCGGGCGCCAGGGGCACGCCGCAGAAGGGGCAGAACGCGTCGTCCGGGCCCACCTCCTTGCCGCACTGGGGGCAGAGGGCGGCCTCCGCCTTGGTCCCGCACTGGGGGCAGAACCCCGCCCCTGGGGGCAGTTTTCTGCCGCAGTTCACGCAAAAACCCATGGTCTTCCTCTCTTTCTCGTTTGTCCAAACGCGGGCGGGGTCTCACCGTCTGCGCCGGCTGAGTAACACATCCTCGTCCTCCGCCCGGGCGGTCATCTCGTATCTGAGATCAGGGACGCCGACATTTTCACAACGTTTCCCCCGCCGTTCCGATCCGTCTCACGCTCTTTTCCTTCCGCTCTCTATCTATATAAGATAACATTTATCGTTATCTTTCGGCATATTCTACCACATCTTTTTTCCATTTACAATAGCAAATTGGAGGTGCTATACGATAATGGAGAAAAAGCAGCTTGTGGAAATCGGCCAGCGTCTGCGCCGGCGGCGGAGCGAACTGGGCCTGACCCGGGAGAAAATGTCCGAGCTGGCCGACATTGGCGCGGGCTACTACGGTCAGCTGGAGGTGGGCACCTCCCAGATGTCCGTCGACACGCTGGTCAAGCTCTCCCGCTCCATGCACCTGCCCATGGAATATATCCTGCTGGGCGAGGGTTGGGAGCCCGGAGATCCCGACCCGGTCATCGACCTTTTAAAGGGCTGTACCCCCAGGGAGCTGAAGCTGGCCCGGGAAGTCCTGACGCTCTTTTTGGCAAAGCGGGACCATAGCAAATCTTAACACGGGGAAAAAGCAAAAAGGTTAGCCACCGGCTAACCTTTTTGTGTTATAATACCGCTAGAATGGAGGCGAGGTGATGGGGATGAAGACCACCGACGAGCTGGTCCACGAGATCAAGACCTCCGGCGACATTCTGGACTACCTGGAGAAAAACAGCGCGGAGATGCAGGTGGACAGTCTGCCGGAGTACCTGAAGGACTGGCTCGCGCGCAAACAGCTGACCAAGGCGGACGTGGTGCGCCGCTCCAACCTGAACCGGGCCTACGTCTACCAGATCTTCCTGGGCCGGAAGTACCCCTCCAGGGACAAGGTGATCGCCCTGGCCTTCGGCCTGGGACTGGACGCGGAGGAGGTCCAGACCCTGCTGAAACAGGCGGGCTACCGGGAGCTGTACCCCCGGGACCCCAGGGACGCGCTGCTGCTCTACGCCTTCAGCCAGGGCCAGGGCATTTTGGAGGCCAACGAGCTCCTCTTTGACCACAACATCGAAGTGCTGGAATAGAACCGCCGTCGGCTCGCCTCTGAGCCGGCGGCGTTTTCAGAAGATGGGGGTGTCGAACACGTCCAGGTCGTAGAGGGCCCGCACCGCCGGGCCGTACCGCTCCGGCGACGCCTGGCACGCCTGGGGGTCGATCAGGGGCGAGACCGAGCCGTCCCGCGCCGCCGCGCACAGCCCCAAAAACCGCTCGTAGCGGTACTCCCCGGTGTAGACGCTGTAGCTCACCTCGAAGACGCCGAAGAGGGCGCCGTCCGCCCCGTCCAGATACCCGGTGTAGATCACGCCCCGGTCCGGGTAGGCCGCCCGGACCCGCGCCGTCTGGCGGGAGACGTCCCCGCTGTACCGCCGCCCCACCATCCGGTCGGTCTTGAGCTTGTCCACGTCCAGCCCCTGGAACACCCGGGTCCGCTCCAGCCACGGCGTCTCGAAGATGGCCCCGTGGAGCACCTCCCGGAACTCGGCGTCGGTGGCGATGCCGTAGCCGATGATGGCCAGGTAATAGAGCTGCTGGGCGAGGATGAGGAGCAAAACCGGCCGCAGGAGCCACCGCCACGCCCGCCCCAGCCAGACGGCCCGGCGGATCTGGCCCACCGAGCGGTAGCGGTCCTTGGGGTCCAGGGCGGTGCACTTGCGCAGGAGCTTTTTCCACCGCCTCTTCCGGGCCAGTGGGCCCAGGAGCTGGCGGAAGGTGACCCCCAGGGCGTAGATGTCCGCCCTGGCGTCGGTCTGGGCGAAGCCGTACTGCTCCGGCGGGGCGTAGCCCCTGGTGCCCAGCAGGCGGGTGTCCTGGTCGGCCTGGGGCCGCTCCTCCCGGGCGGCGTCGAAGTCGATGAGCCGCAGGTGGCCGTCCGCGGCCAGCATCAGGTTGGAGGGCTTGATGTCCCGGTGGAGGATGCCCTGGCCGTGGAGAAAGGTCAGCACGTCGCACAGCTCCAGCAGGATCCGGGTGAGCTGCCCCTGCCCCAGGGTCAGGTGGGCCAGGTCCGCCCCGTCGATGTACTCCTTCAGGACCACCGTCCCGCCCTCGCCCCGGCGCACCTCCT
>CANRBW010000023.1 GCA_947628975.1 uncultured Oscillospiraceae bacterium
ACCGTCCGGGAGGGGGACCGGGTCTATGAGGACCAGGTCCTGGGCTCCTTCGAGCTGCCCGACCTCCAGGACCAGATCGACAGCGCCCGCCTGGGGGTCCGCAACGCCCAGCTGACCCTGTCCAACGCCCAGGAGGCCCTGCGGGTGGCCCGCGACCTGCTGGACGACTACACCATCACCTCCCCCATCGACGGCACCGTCATCGAGAAGAACTACAAGGCCGGGGACAACATCGACCCCTCCACCGCCTCCGCCTCCGGCCAGAGCGCCTACATGGCGGTCATCTACGATATGTCTCAGCTCACCTTCATCATGAACGTCTCCGAACTGGACGTGAGCCGCCTCCGGGTGGGCCAGGAGGTCACCTTCACCTCCGACGCGCTGGAGGGGGCGGTCTTCACCGGCCATGTGGACAAGATCAACATCAACGGCACCACCGTGGCCGGCTCCACCAACTACCCCGTCACCGTGGTGGTGGACCAGGGGGAGGGGCTCTACCCGGGCATGAACGTCTCCGCCACCGTCCTGGTGGAGGAGCTGGGCAGCGCCCTGTGCATCCCCTCCGACGCGGTCCAGCGGGGCAACTTCGTCTACGTGGCCGGCCCCGGCGCCTGTAACAGCGCGGGGGAGCTGGTGAACGCCGACAAGCTGGAGGAGCGGACGGTGGAGCTGGGCCGCTCGGACAGCGAGAACATCGAGATCCTCTCCGGCCTGGAGGAAGGAGAGACCGTCTACATCCCCAACGCCGCCTCCAACGCCATGGACGCTATCGCGTCCGCCATGGGGGAGTGAGCCTTGGAACACCTCATCGAATTTCGGGACATCTATAAGATCTACCACATGGGTGACAGCGACGTCCACGCCCTGGACGGGGTCTCCCTGACGGTGGACGAGGGGGAGTTCGTGGCCATCGTGGGCCAGTCCGGCTCGGGCAAGTCCACGGCCATGAACATCATCGGCTGTCTGGACGTGCCCACCTCGGGCAGTTACTACCTGGGCGGGGTGGACGTGTCCACCATGGACGACGACCAGCAGGCGGAGATCCGCAACAAGATGCTGGGGTTCATCTTTCAGCAGTACAACCTCATCGCCAAGCTGAACGTGCTGGAGAATGTGGAGCTGCCCCTGCTCTACGCCGGGGTCTCCTCCGAGGAGCGCCGCGCCCGGGCGGTGCGGGCCCTGGAGCGGGTGGGGCTGGCGGACAAGCGCAAGAACCTCCCCAGCCAGCTCTCCGGCGGCCAGCAGCAACGGGTGTCCATCGCCCGCGCCCTGGCGGGGGACCCCTCCGTCATCCTGGCCGACGAGCCCACCGGCGCGCTGGACTCCCGCACCGGCCGGGAGGTGCTGGCCTTCCTCCAACAGCTCAACGCCGAGGGGAACACCGTCATCCTCATCACCCATGACAACTCCATCGCCGTCAAGGCCAAGCGGATCGTCCGGCTCCAGGACGGCCGGGTCATCTACGACGGCCCCGCCGACGACCCCAGGGCGGTGGTCCAGCCGGAGGAGCGGGAAGAGGAGGCGGCGGTATGAATTTCACCCAGTCCTTCCGCCTGGCCCTCAAGTCCCTGTCCACCAGCAAGATGCGCTCCCTGCTGACCATGCTGGGCATCATCATCGGCGTGGCCGCGGTCATCATCATCACCAGCCTGGGCAACGGGATGCAGGTCTACATGAACGAGGAGTTTGAGGCGCTGGGCTCCAACCAGGTGGACGCCATGATCCTGGGGGACAACGACTCCTCCCGCCACGTAGACATCGAGGATATGTTCGCCCTGGTGGAGCGCTATCCCCAGTACCTCTCCGGGGTGACCCCGGAGCTCCGGGCCCCCCTCACCGTCCGCCACGGCGGCGACGAATTCTCCCGCACCACGGTCAAAGGGGTGAGCGAGACCTATTACAGCGTCGAGCGGGGCACCTCCATGAACGGGGAGAAGCTGGCCAAGGGCCGCTTCCTCTCCTATGTGGACGCCCAGCGGCAGCAGAGCGTGTGCGTGGTGGGCGCCTATCTGGAGCGGGAGGCCTTCGGCGGCAACGCCATGGGCAAGACCCTCACCCTCTCCGGCGTGCCCTTCACCGTGGTGGGCGTGCTGGACGTGTGCGCCGACGTCACCGAGGGCAGCGGGGACGATGTGGTCTACCTCCCCTACACCCAGGCCGTCCGACTCAGCGGCACCACCTCCAGCGAGTACCTCTTCGCCGCCACCTCCCGGGAGACCGCCCCCGCGGCCAAGGGCCTGGTGGAGCGGGAGCTGTTCAAGATCTTCCAGGACAGCGACCGCTACGTGGTCCTCACCGCCGCGGAGATGATGGACGCCATGAACACCATGCTGGACCTGCTGATGACCATCCTCACCCTCATCGCCGCCCTGTCCCTGCTGGTGGGCGGCATCGGCATCATGAACATCATGCTGGTGTCGGTCACCGAGCGGACCCGGGAGATCGGCATCCGCAAGTCCCTGGGCGCGAAACCCAAGAACATCCGCTGGCAATTCGTCATCGAGGCGGGCACCACCTCCGCCATCGGCGGCGTGCTGGGCATCGGCCTGGGGATCCTGGCCGCCAACCTTTTGACCATGATTTTGAGCATGGTGCTGGGGTCGGAGAACTCCTTCCACGCCGTGCCCACCCTCTCTGGCATCCTGGTGGCCTTCGGCGTCAGCGTGGCCATCGGCGTGCTGTTTGGCTACCTCCCCGCCAACAAGGCCGCCAAACTCAACCCCATCGACGCCCTGAGATACGAATAAGGAGAGACAAGTGATGAAAAAGCGCGTTGTGACCCTTTTGCTGACCGCCGCCCTGGCCCTGCCCCTGGCCCTCCCCGCCGGGGCGGAGGTGGCGGACGTGCCCCAGGCGGAGAAGGCCGCCGTCCTGCGGGAGCTGGAGATCATGGTGGGAGACCAGTCCGGCGACCTGGCCCTGGACCGGCCGGTGAGCCGGGCGGAGTTCACCAAACTGCTGGTGGCCGCCTCCCCCTACCGGGACGCGGTGCCTGAGGCCGCGGGCACCGACCCCTACCCCGACGTGTCCCACACCAGCTGGTACGCCCCCTACGTCCGGGCGGCGGTGGACGCAGGGCTGGTAAAGGGGGACCTGGCCGGGTGGTTCCACCCGGAGGCCCAGATCACCCTGGCCGAGGGGGCCACCATGGCGGTCCGCCTGCTGGGCTGGTCTGACGACCTCCTCACCGCCCCCTGGCCCGCCGGGCAGCTGGCGGTCTACCGCTCCGCCGACCTGGACCAGGGGGTGAGCGCCCAGAGCGGCGACGACCTGCTGACCCGCCAGGACTGTCTGCACATCTTCTACGACCTGCTGTGCGCCAACACCGCCTCCGGCGCGCCCTACGCCGCCACCCTGGGCTGTGCCCTGAACAGCGACGGGGAGGTGGACGTGAACTCCGTCTTCCACGCCGACCTGGAGGGCCCCATTCCCCTCACCGGCAACTGGTCCGCCCAGCTGCCCTTCTCCCTGTCCCAGGCCCTGGTCTTCCGGGACGGGGAGCGGGCCCAGCTCTCCGAACTGCGGGACTGGGACCTGCTCTACTGGCTGGAGGACCAGCCCATCCTCTTCGCCACCTCTGACGGCCAGAGCGCCATGGGCCAGCTCACCGCCTCGGTGGAGGGCCCGGTGGTGGCCCAGGGAGACTGGCAGAGCCAGCTCCCCTTCCCCCTCACCCAGGTCACCTCCGTCACCCGCAACGGCGCCGCCGCCGGGCTGGGGGACATCGCCGCCCAGGACGTGGTCTACTGGTCCAAGTACGCCAAGGCCCTCTACGTCTACGCCAGGACCGTCTCCGGCACGGTGGAGGCCGTCTCCCCCTCCCTGGCCGCCCCCGCGGCGGTGACCGTGGCCGGGGTGACCTACTCCCTGGAGACCTTTGAGGCCCAGTACGCCTTCTCCGACCTGGGGGATTTCCGGGTGGGGGACCAGGTACGGCTCCTGCTGGGCCGGACCGGCGGCGTGGCCGCGGTCCGTGCCCTGGACGCCCAGGAGGTGATCTCCCGGGTGGGGGTGGTCTCCTCCCTGGAGAGCCGGACCTACACCGACCGCAACGGCGACCCCTACGCCGCCAAGGTGGTGGTCCTCACCGCCGCCGACGGCCTGAGCTACGCCTACCCCTATCCCTGGCGGGACGTGGACGACTTTGACCCCGGCGTGGTAGTGGAGGTCCGCTCCCAGAACGGCCAGACCACCGTCCAGCGCCTGGGCCGCAACGCCGTCTCCGGCACGGTGAACGCCGCCGCCACCCGGCTGGGCGCGCTGGCCCTCTCCCCCGACGTTGAGATTTTGGACACCTACGGCGAGCACACCGCCAAGGCGGTCCCCCCCTCCCGGCTGGCGGGGGTGGAGCTGACCGGCGACATGGTCCGCTGGTACGCCACCGACAGCGCCGGGGCCATCTCCACCCTGATTTTGAACGACGTCACCGGCGACTGCCACTCCTACGGCGTGGTCACTGACGCGGAGAGCGTCTCCGTCCCCGCCACCGGCCTGGGCACCATGACCACCCAGAGCGTCTACACCCTGGACCTGGCCGGCCGGCAGCAGGTGCTGCCCGTCTCCGGCAAGCGCTTCCCGGTGGTGGAGGGGCCGGTCTGCCTGGCCATGGACGGCCAGGAGGTCCGGGAACTGCACAACCTCACCCGGCTGGCCGGGGTCACCCTGGACGGCCGGTACGCCCTGTCCGGGGACAGCCGCTGGCCCCTGGCGGACAACGTCCTCTACTACACCTATAATACCCGCAGCCGCACCTACACCCTGGCCTCCCGGGAGCAGGTGACCGCCGGCGACGCCACCCTCTCCGCCTGGTACGACACCCGGCCCACCGCCGGGGGGCGGGTGCGGGTGATCCTGGCGGAGGAGAAGTAACACTCGTTACAATTTGTTTCTAAAGCGGGCGTCCCCGGTGGGCCGGGGACGCCCGCTTTTTGCAAGGAAACTTTTATTTTTCCCCGGCCCCGGTCGGACCCTCCCGCAACTGTGCGCACTTTGCATAAAGCGGTCGAACCATTGAAAATCAAGGCGTTTTTGAACTATCTGCACCGTGTATCCCAATTTTTGCCGGTCCTTTTTGTGCGCTTTTTTTGAAGAGATGGGTTGCATTATCCTGCACAATCGGTTACAATACGGTTACAAACAGAAACAACCTGTTTGGAAGGAGTGCGACAGACATCATGTGTATCAAGAACCCGACCCGATCCGCTCTGGCGCTGGTGGCCCTGCTGGCTCTGGCCACCCCGCTGATCTCCGCCGTATCCGACCTGCCTGAGCAGGCCGCGGCGGCGCAGGTCCAGGAGGACCAGGGCGTGTATGAAGCCCCCGCCGCCGCCACCCCGGCGGAGGAGGTCCAGGAAGCCGCCCCGGAGGCGAGCCAGGTCACCTATAACGCCGTGCGGGTCAACGGCGCGCCCATGACCGCCGATCCCCTGCTCACCGACGTGAACGGCGAGGCTTACGTCTCCCTCCGGGCGGTGGCCCAGGCTCTGGACAGCCAGGTGGAGGCCCTGTGGGACGGCAGCCAGGCCAAGGTGGTCCACTGGGGCCTGGTGGATCTCATCGCCGTGCCCGGCGCCAGCTACGTCACCGCCAACGACCGCTGCCTCTACGTCCCCAACGGCGTCCAAACCGCCGACGGCGCCGTCCTCATCCCCCTGGCCACCCTGTGCAAGGCCTTTGACGCCACCTGCGTGGCCAACGGCGACGGCACCTACGACCTGACCACCGGCAGCGGCGCCATCCTCCCCGGCAGCCAGTTCTACGACAGCACCGACCTCTACTGGCTCAGCCACATCATCAACGCCGAGAGCGGCAACCAGCCCCTCAGCGGCAAGATCGCCGTGGGCAACGTAGTGCTCAACCGGGTGGCGGACAGCCGCTTCCCCAACACGGTGAAGGGCGTGGTGTGCCAGAAGAACCAGTTCACCCCCGTGGCCAACGGCGCCATCAACAAGACCCCCAACGCCGAGAGCGTGCTGGCCGCCAAGCTGTGCCTGGACGGCGGCGAGGCCCTGGAAGGGGTGCTGTGGTTCAACGCCAAGGGCCTGCGGAGCTGGGCCAGCCGCAACCGCACCGTGGTGGCCACCATCGCCGGCCACACCTTCTTCGCCTGAGTTCAGGCCGGACCCGCGAAAAAAGCGGCGTCATCTCCACGGGATGACGCCGCTTTTCTGCTTGGTTCTCCTCGCCCGCTCCGGGCCCGGACGGAAAATTCCCTCCGGCCCGGCTCACCGCTCCTCCAGGGGGACGTAGGGGGAGATGGGGGCCACCGCCCGGTAGGCGGGGCGGATGATCTTGTTGCCGGGGTTGTAGAGCTCCTCCAGCCGGTGGGCGCACCAGCCCACCACCCGCGCCACGGCGAAGAGGGGGGTGTAGAGCTCCGGCGGGATGTTCATCATCTTATAGACCAGCCCAGAGTACATATCCACGTTGGCGCACATGATCTTCTGCTCCCCCCGGACCTTGCTCAGCACGCCGGGGGTCAGCCGCTCCACCGTCTCGAACAGCTGGAACTCCTTGGAAAAGCCCTTCTTCTCCGCCACCTTCCTGGCAAACTCCTTGAGCAGGATCGCCCTGGGGTCGGAGAGGGTGTAGATGGCGTGGCCCATGCCGTAGATCAGCCCGGAGCCGTCCCCCGCCTCCCGGTTGGCGATCTTGGTGAGGTAGCGCTCCACCTCGTCCATGTCCTCCCAGTCGGCCACGTTGGTCTCGATGGCCTCGAACATCTCCATGACCTTCTTGTTGGCCCCGCCGTGCCGGGGGCCCTTCAGGGAGCCCGCCGCGGCGGAGATGGCGGAGTAGATGTCGGTCCCGGCGGAGGAGAGCACCCGGCAGGTGAAGGCGGAGTTGTTGCCGCCGCCGTGCTCCATGTGGAGCACCAGGCACAGATCCAGCAGCCGCGCCTCCAGCTCGGTGTACTGGTTGTCGGGGCGGATGGAGCGCAGGAAGTCCTCGGCGATGGCCAGGCCAGGCTTGGGCCGGTGGAGGTAGAGACTCTCGTCGTCGTAGTAGTGGCGCTTCACGGCGAAGGCGTGGGCCACGATGGTGGGCACCCGGGCGATGATCTGCATGGCGTGGCAGACCTCGGCCTCCAGCCCCTCGTTCTCCGGGTGTTCGTCGTAGGAGTAGAGGGCCAGGATGGACCGGGCCAGCTTGTTCATGATGTTGGGGCTGGGGGCCTTGAGGATCATGTCCTCGGTAAACCCGGCGGGCAGGGTGCGATACTGGTCCATCCGCCGGGAGAAGGCGTCCAGCTGCTCCTGGGTGGGCAGATGGCCGAAGAGGATCAGATACCCCGTCTCCGCGAAGCCGAACCGCCCCTGCTCCTGGAAGCCCCGGATCAGGTCGGTGACCGAGACCCCCCGGTAGAAGAGCTGGCCCTCCATGGGCATTTTCTCCCCGTCCTGGATGTAGTAGCCCCGGACGTTGCCCACCTGGGTGACGCCGGCCACCACGCCGGTGCCGTCGGCGTTGCGCAGGCCCCGCTTCACGTCCCACTTTTCGTAGTAGCCGGGGTCGATGCGGTTATACTGGGCGAATTGCTGGCATATGCTGCTCATGACAGGGTCGTCCACGAAGGGATTTCTGGTTTCCATGTCCGTCTCCTTTGTCGCGCGAAGATTCTTTGTCTATTTTACCCATTTACCGTGGGAAAGTCAAGGGAGGTCCTGGCCGTGCCCATCCCCAGAGAGGTCGTGGCCGCGCTGGTCAGCGTGGGGACGGTGTTCGCCCTGGCGGGGACCTTCTTCTCCCCCGCCGCCGCGCCCCCACCGCCGGAGACCGCCCCCGTCGCCTCTCCCCCGCCCTCCGCTGAGGCGGAGGTCCAGGGCGTGGGGCGGGGAGAGGCCGCCGCCGCCACGGTGCGGCTCCTGGGGGAGGACGGCCAGGTCCGGGTCCTGGCGCTGGAGGAGTACGTCCAGGGGGTCCTGGCCGCCGAGATGCCCGCCTCCTTCCAGCCCGCGGCCCTGGAGGCCCAGGCGGTGTGCGCCCGGACCTACGCCCTCTCCCGCGCCCAGAGCGGCGCCCACGCCGCCCAGAACGCCGACGTCTGCGCCGACCCCGCCTGCTGTCAGGGCTATCTGGCCCAGGACCCGTCGGGCTGGGGGCAGGACGCCCCCCTCTACCGGGAGAAACTCCGCCAGGCCGCCCAGAACACCGCGGGGCAGGTCCTGCGGATGGACGGCCAGCTCATCCACGCCGTCTTCCACGCCTCCTCCCAGGGGGCCACCGCCCCGGCCCAGGCGGTCTGGGGCTCGGCGGTGCCCTATCTGGTCAGCGTCCCCACCCCGGAGACGCCTGAGACCGTCCCCCAACTGGAGAGCGAGGCGGTCTTCTCCCCGGAGGAATTCCGCCGGCGCGTCCTGGCGGCCTATCCCCAGGCCGACCTGAGCGGCCCGGCGACCGGCTGGCTCAGCGGGCTGGAGCGGGGGGACTGGGGCGGCGTGGAGCGGGTGACGGTGGGCGGCGTGACCCTCACCGGCGGGCAGCTGCGGAGTCTGCTGGGCCTGCGCTCCGCCCGCTTCACCCCGGAGGTCACCGACCAGGCCCTGACCTTCCACGTCTCCGGCTACGGCCACGGCGTGGGCATGAGCCAGTACGGCGCGGAACTGCTGGCCAGGGAGGGGGCGGACTGCCCCGCCATCCTGGCCCACTACTACCCCGGCGTCACCCTGGAGCCCATGTAGCGCCCGTTGGGGCGGTCCGTCCGGGGACGGTCAAAAGGCCGCGCCGGGACAGCAGGGCGCCAGGGCGGCGTCCTTCAGCCAGAGGAGCTTCCCCCTGGCCCAGCCCTCCGGCAGGGCGGCCTGGGGGTCCTGGCCGGTGAGGGGTCGGGCGCCCAAAAACCGCCCCGCTTCGTCCCAGGCGACGCACCAGATCGTCTCCCCCGCGGGCACCGTCCCGGTGACGGACAGGGTCCCGGCGGCGGCGTCCAGGGCGTAGGGCAACTCGCCGATGGCGGCCCCCACGGTGACCCGCACCTGGTAGAGGAAGTTCTTGCCCCCCAGGCCGCCCAGGTAGTACGTCCCCGCCGAGTCCAGGGTGAAGGTGGAGACCATGGGGGTGACATTGTCCGCCACCGTGGCCGAGGTGGCCAGGGTCTCCCCCTGGCTGTCCAGGATGGCCATGGGCCGGGGGGACTTTTGGTCCAGCTCCTCCGCCGCCACCGCCCCGACCCACCAGACCCGCACTGTGGCCGGGCCGTCCACCTGGAAGCGGACGGCGTTGCGCTGGGCGGAGGCCCCGCCGTTGAAGTTGATCCGGTGGCCGCCCTGCCAGCCGTCGTCAAAGCTCTTGGCGGCGGGGTCGATCCGGGAGCCGGAGCCGTAGAGCAGGGTGAAGAAGCCGTCGGTCCCGGCGGTCTGGGTGGCGTTGGAGGAGGTGGCGTAGCTGTCGGGATAGCTGGAGCTGCCCCCCAGGCGGAAGCTGTCCGGCCCCTGGCCCGCCTCCATGGCGGCGAAGACCTGGTCCCCGGTGAGGGTGTAGCTCCGCCCCGGCGTGGGCGTAGGCGCGGGGTCCGGGTCGCCGCCGGGGTCGGTTCCGGCGGTATCCCCCCCGTTGCCCCCCACCCGGACCAGGGCGCACTGGTAGCTGTCCAGGGCGGCCATCAGGGCCGTGTCCGGCATTTTGTTGCCGGTGGTCAGGGTGGTCATATCAAAGGTGAAGTCGCCCCCCTCCACCCGGCCGGCGTAGGCCATCACCCGCTCGGGCACGTCCTGGGCGTCGTCGGGGGTGTAGGCGTAGAAGTCGGCGGACAGGTCGAAGTTGTCGTAGTGGTTGCCGCCCTTTTTGGTGGTCACGGCGGCGGGGACCTCGGCGTCCCGGCTGGGCGCGTCGTAGTAGTCGAACTCCACCTTGTCTTGGGAGTAGGGCACGCAGGTGCCGCCGAGGATCACGTTGCCGTACCCCTTCAGCACCCCGCCGTTATCCGAGCCGAACTTCCCCGTGTCGCTCCCCTGTCCGGCGATGAGCATGGGCAAGGGGCAGTTCAGGAAGTAGTTGTTCTCGGCGAAGACGGTGGAGTTGTGGCAGGCGCCGATGCCGTAGTCGTCGTTGTGGTCATAGTAGTTGTTGTAGACGTGGACGTGGGCCACCCGCACCCTGGGGTGCCGGGAGTCAGAGCGCTCGTACCAGTTGTGGTGGTAGGTCACCCAGTCGGAGGTGTCGCTTCTGTTCCCACCCTGGAGGTTGCACTTCCCCGCATCCCAGAAGTGGTTATAGGACTGGGTGATGTACTTGGAGCGGTTGGTATCGATGGAGCCGTCCCCCTTCTCCTTGTCCCCCTCCGGGTCGTCCTGGCGCTGGTTGTAGAAGAAGTCGCAGTTGTGGGCCCAGACGTGCTCCGCCCCCTCCAGGCTGATGCCGTCGTGGTCGCCCCCGGCCACCTTCATCACCGCCAGGTTGGCGATCTCCACCTGGCTGCCGCTCACCCGGAAGCCCCAGGTGTAGGCGGTGGCGTCGTTCCCCACCCCCTCCACCGTCAGCTCCGCCCCCTTGGCGGAGATGGTCAGCAGATGATTGCCCACGCCGGTGACCTTCCCCAGGATACGCACATCCAGCGGCGCGCCCAACTTCCCGACGTTGTTGACGATGTTCTGGAGCCCCCGGTAACTCCCCAGGGTGACGGTGTTGACGTTCTCCTCGGTGACGTAGATCACCTTGGCCCCGGCCTTCAGGGTGCCGTCCATCCGATACGCCCCCGGCACGCTGCCCTTGGCGAAGGCGTAGCCGGTCCGCTCATGGGCGAGGACGGTCAGGGGCTCGGTGACCAGGGCGGAGAGGGCCTGGCCCTCCCGCACCGGCTGCACCTTGATCACATAGCGCCCCGCCGCCAGCCCCAGAGCGTCCGCCCGCCAGTGGTCGGGGTACTGGCGCACCAGCTCCTCGTCCAGGCGGACGTAGGCGCTGTCGGCGGCGTCGGCCGCCTTGACAAAGACCTGGTAGCCCGTGGCCTCCGCCACCGGCTCCCACTCCACATAGGCCGTGTTCAGGTGCCCCTCCTGCTTGAGAAAGCCGCTGCCCGCGGCAGCGGAGGCCGCGGGCAGCGTCAGCGTTCCCAGGAGCAGGGCGCACAGTCCGGCCAGAAACCTGACAGCACGTCTCATCTCCGCCCCTCCCTCAGAACCGCGCCGCGGCGCACCGGGGGGCCATGGTACTGTTGAGCCACAGGAGCTTGACCTGGGTCCAGCCGTCGGCCAGCTTGGCCTGGGTGGTGTCCGCGTCCAGCAGCCGGGCCCCGGTGAAGCGGCCCTCGCCGTCCCAGCAGGCGGCCAGCACCAGGTCCCCCTGGGGCAGCGCGCCGTCCAGGGCCAGGTTGCCCTCGGCGTCACAGCTCCACACCAGGGTGTCCTCCCCGGCGGTCAGCTCGCCCTGGGCCGCCAGGGACTTCATGGGCCCGCAGTAGGCGTCGATGTTCCGGGCCGCCTCCTCCGGGGTGTCCAGCGCGTAGTCCCCCTCGCGCACATAGCTGCCCGGGGCGGTGTCGAAGTTGCCGTAGGGGCAGTTGGTCTCTATCTTCATGTCCCTGTCCTTGTCGGCAATGGTGGCCTGGTTGTCCCCGCCCTTGCTGACGCCGGAAAAGTCGTCCATGTAGCTCTTGCAGGTGCCCTTTACGGTATAGCCGCTGGAGGCCTCCAACCGCACCGGGTTCTTGCAGTTGTTGATAAAGGCGTTGTACTCGGAATAGACGTAGGCGTCGGCCCGGATGCTCATGCAGTAGCTGGTCTGGCCGTCGTAGCGGTTGTTGTAGATGTGGATGTCCGCCTGGCGAGCCAGGGGGGAGCGGCTCTCCACATTCTTCCACCAGTTGTGGTGCCAGGTGACGTGGTATTGCTTCTGGGTGTCGCCCCCGCCGATAAGGCTGGTCTTGTGGTAGCTTTCAAAATAGTTGTAGCTCATGGTCATATTGTACCCGCACTTGAAGTCCACCGCGCCGTCCCCCTGCGCCTTGTCGGCCTCCGCGGGGTCCGGGATGTCGCTGGGGCGGTAGAACGCGCAGTTGTGGACCCAGATATGGGACACCGGCTCCTTGATCTCGCCGTTCTCGTCCTTGCCCTCGATGCCGATACAGTCCTCCGGCACCTCCCGGAAGGTGAGGTTCCGGACCTCGAAGTTCTTGCCGTAGTTGCTGTTGTCGGGGAGGGCGGCGTCGCCGCTGAAGTTCAGGCCCCAGCCGTAGATGGTGGCGTCCGGCCCCACGCCCTCGATGGTGAGGTTTTTGGCATAGGACATACTGCACATCCCGCCGTTGTCCTTCTTGCCGCCGCCAAAGTCGGTGGACTTTTTCGCGGAGACGCCCCAGGGCGTGGTGACCTTCCCCACGATGCGGATCACCAGGGGCTTGTCGGCCTGGCTCAGCAGGTTCAGCATCTTCGGCGCGGACTGGCCGTTGGAGCCGGTGAACTTATACCCCTTGGTGTTGAGGATGGGGCCGATGCCGGACAGGGAGGTGTCCCCCACCGTCAGGGTCACCGTGTCCTTGTTCTCCTCGGTGACGTAGAGGACCACGGCGTTCTCCTTCAGGGTGCCGTCGTCGTAGTAGGCCCCCACCCCCTCCTCATAGGGGGTGCAGACGTTGTTCTCGTCCACCGTCTGGTGGGCGAAGCCGGAGCGGTCATAGGCCCGGACGGTGAGGCCCGGCGCGGTGTAGTCTACCCCTCCGGCGGTGAGGGTCAGGGTGTAGGTCCCGGGCTTGACGCCGGGGATGTCCACCCGCACGCCGCCCTCCGTATCCCGGACCAGGAACTGGAGATCCTCCCCGGCCAGGGACTTGGCGGCGCCGCCCGCGTCGGTATAGGTGACGGCGGTGACCTCCTCGTCGGTCACGCCGGTCAGCACGCCGCTGATGGTCTCAAACCAGCCATAGGCGGTGAGGTCGGGCGCCTCCGCCGCCAGCGCCGGCGTCAGGCTCAACGCCAGCGCCACGACGCACACCGCGCACAACAGCCGTTTCATCCTCATCCTGGGTTCCTCCCTTTCCCGGGTGTGCGCCGCGTGGGCCACATCCCCCATTTTCTTTCAGTTTACCAATTCCTCGGTGAAAAGTCAAGGCCCGCCGGCGCGCGGGCTGTGGGGCAAAGGAAAAGACGAGCTGGCCCCACGGGGCCAGCTCGTCTTCTCTTTGTGTTGGCACTACCTATTTTCCCGGGCCGTCTCCAGCCAAGTATTTTCGGCGCGAGTGAGCTTAACTTCTGTGTTCGGGATGGGAACAGGTGGACCCTCACCGCAATCAGCACCAACTGGGTATATTCTAACCGATGTCTCGGTTAAAATCAAGATGGAATTTTCAAAGAGGAACTCCGGCGTCGGCCAGAGCGTAGTTTAAATGGTGACCCGTACGGGAATCGAACCCATGTTTGCGGCGTGAGAGGCCGCCGTCTTAACCGCTTGACCAACGGGCCGTGGTGCGCCTTCACGGACTCGAACCGGGGACCCACTGATTAAGAGTCAGTTGCTCTACCAACTGAGCTAAAGGCGCATATGGTGATTTCTCACCGAGGGGTGCCTTGGCCAGCAGATGGAGCAACTGACTCTTCGGCATCCAACGCGGTTCCGGCGAAGCCGGGAGCGTTGGCGCCATCCAGATGTTTTCGGGCGTATGCCCGGAAACAGTTGCTCTACCAACTGAGCTAAAGGCGCATGTGCAGCTTGCGAAACTGCTGGAACGTTTTCCTTCCACCCACCGGCCGGGAGCAACTGACTCTTCGGCATCCAACGCGGTTCCGGCGAAGCCGGGAGCGTTGGCGCCATCCAGATGTTTTCGGGCGTATGCCCGGAAACAGTTGCTCTACCAACTGAGCGAAAGGCGCATGTGCAACTTGCGAAACTGCCGAAACCTTTTCCTTCCCCTCCGCCGGAATGGCGGAGCGAAAGGCGCGTGGAGCGCGCCGCGCCCTCAAAACTGAACAAAGAAG